>CAYPJB010000414.1:0-4108 GCA_964410845.1 uncultured Bacteroidales bacterium
AAACCCGACATCATCGCCGTAGGCCGAGCCACCGGTAATGTGCGGATTTACTGGAACAAGTAATTGCCCGAGCAGAACAATCCGAGCCGCGACCGTTAGGGAGCTGTAGGCAAAATAGGTTCTCACATCGCAGGGTGCCATACCACTAGGAACTGGGCATGGTACCCTCGCGCCCAGGTCGGCAGGCAACGCCGCAACAAGCGCGGCTTCCGGTTCACTCTATAACTCGTTTCCAGACGATCACTTCGGGTTTGAGGCCTCCGGGATTATCCTTCTCCAGCATGCCCACCGCTTCAAAGAGGCTGTCGCCATCGAGCTTGATGATGAAGGAAAAGCCGTTCAGCTTCGCACCTTTTCGGGGACCGATCGTCACTTCGTTGTTCGACGTGGTGCAAATCTGAACGGCACCCTGCAATTCGAACTTCACATCGTGGGCGTGTCCATAGACGACAGTATCGCCATCGTAAACCGAGAAGTTCTCCTTGTTACCTTTATATTCCTTGACCCAGCGTTGCTTGCCTCGCGTCACCGTCCATTTGCCTTGCAACTTCTTAACCATTTCCTGCGGCTTCTTGTCGTCTCCGTAACTAGCTGGTAGTACGAGCAGCGCGACCGCGAGGTATGGAAGCATTCGGAAAATGTACTGCATTGGGTACTCCTTTGTCAGCCTTTGCTGACGAACAAGTCATATAGAGAAACAGTTTCAGCATATTCCGTCACCGCAGCTACCTTGAGCTACGTATCTTGCACTAAACTAGACCCCTGTTGAACAGAATGCAACACAGAAAATTGGTAGATGGTTCAACTCGTGCACTAGCTCCGCGTCGAAACTAATCCGCCCACTCTTTCCGCTGCCGCGATGACGGGATGTTCATCAGCTTTCGATACTTCGTCACCGTGCGTCTCGCTACCGGGAAGTTCGATTCCTGCAGCTTGTCAACCAGCTCTTCATCGCTCAACGGGTTCGACTTGTCTTCGTTGCTGATGAGTTCGTTCAGTTTCGATTTGATCTGCTCCCACGCAACCTCTTCACCCTCAGCGGTGGTAGTGCCGCCGCCGAAGAAGCGTTTCAGGGGGAAGATGCCTCGCGGGGTCTCCACCCACTTCTCATCCACCGCCCGGCTGATCGTCGTCACATGTCGGCCTACCTGGTCAGCAATCTGCTGCATCTTCAGCGGGTTGATGTGCTCGACCTTCTTTTCGAGGAACGGCCGCTGGTGCTCGACGATGGCTTGCGTCACCAGTTTCAGAGTGTTGCGTCGCTGTTGGATCGCTTCGATGAGCCACTGGGCTGATTGAATCTTCTTACGCAGGTAATCTCGTTCCTTCGGGTCGATGTCCTTCTTTTTCACCCGCTCCAGCCAGCTGCGCTTGATGTACACATCAGGCAGATAATCATCGACGACCTTCACCACGAACTCGCCCGTCTCGGTCAGTTCGACTTTTACATCAGGGGTGACGTAGGGAATGCTGGCAGTATCGAAGCCCGCCCCGGGGTTCGGGTTCAGCTTCTTCAGTATCTCGATGGCTTCGTGAATCGTCTCGTGATCGAGCCCGGTCTTCTTCTGGATGAGAGGCAGCCGATTGTGCGTGACATCGTCGAAGTGGTTCAGGATCAGATTGCGAACCACATCGCGATGAGGTGTTTCATGATCGAGTTGGAGCAGCAGGCATTCCTTGAGATCGCGGGCCCCGATGCCGGTCGGCTCCATTTGCTGGAGGATGCGTATCGCCCGATCCAGATCAGCCTGCTTGACCGGAATCGGGAAGTTGCTCATCACCGTATCAAGATCAGGCAGGTACCCATTGTCACGCAGGTTGGCAATGAGGTGTTCCACCAAGGCTTCGGTGGCCGGGTCGAGTTCCTGAAACTGCAACTGCTCCATCAGGTAGTCTTGCAGCGACTGTGGCCTGCTGACCATGTTCTGCATCGCATCCAGCTTGCGTTCGCCTTCGTCAACAATGCCTGCCTGCGATCGGCTCGATCGAAACTCGGCCCGGTCATCGTCCCAATCCTCTGCAAACTCTTCATACTCGTTTTCAACTTCCCGCTTCTCTTCGTGAACCTCTTCGACTTCTGCTGGTGTGTCTTCCGCCGCCCCATCTTTGTCGCCATCGTGGATGCCCAGGACGGGGTTTTCTTCCCATTCCTGCTCGATGTGCTCCGCCAGATCCATGCTGGCGAGCTGCAGAATCTCCATGGACTGGATCATCCGTGGAGCCAGGATCTGCTTCATCGACATTCGTTGCTGCATCGACGTATCAAAACGCATGCCGAACGCATCCTCGCGAAGGGAAATAGCAAAAGTTGCTGGAGGCGGGAGAAGTGTGCAACTTCTATGCCATTTGTCTTACGTTATAGTTGGAACGATTCAAGGTTTGGCACCAATGTCCTCTTCCATGGCGTGATGGAGGCGATGAAGTGGCTAAACTGCTGTGATCTGTAGATCAGTTCGGGCCATGCAGCACAATATCTCCGACCTTACAACGAATCACTTCCATCATTCCTCAAGGGAACCCCTGCGTATGAAGTCTCGTTCTCTGTTGCTCGTGCTTGCCATCACCTGTCTTGTTCAGCCCATCCTCGCGGAGGATGGATATTTTGATTCGAATGGCGTGAAGATTCGCTATTCCACCGAGGGGAAGGGCGAAGCGGTCGTCCTTATCCATGGGTGGATGGGCGATTCGAGCATGTGGGGGCGTGACATCACGGGCAAGACCAAGCTCAAGCCCGCTCCGGGCTTCCAGTCCATTGCTCTCGATTGCCGAGGGCATGGCAAGAGCGATAAGCCTCACGATGCAGCGGCATATGGCATCGAGCAGGCGGAAGACGTGGTACGACTGCTTGACCACCTCCAGATCAAGAAGGCCCATCTCATCGGCTACTCGTCAGGCTCGTTCATAGCGGGGTACGTGGTGGCGAACCACCCCGAACGGGTCATCAGCGTTATCTACGGCGGGCAGGCTCCGGTCATCGCGAGCAAAGTGAAGGACACCGATTTCTCCGAGTGCGATATCTTCGCCAAGGCTGTCGAGGAAGGCAAAGGCCTCGGGCCGTATCTGCAAGCGGTGATGCCCAACGGGAAGCTGACCGATCAGCAGGCCAATTCGATGGCCAAGATCCTCTACGGTGGCAAAGATGTCAAAGCCTACGCCCTCGCCGGCACCACGTTCAAAGCCCTGGCCGTGCCCGTGGAGCAACTCAAGAAGTCCCAGGCTCCCATCCTCTTCATCCACGGCGGCAACGAATCGGCCCACGTGAAAAACCGGGTCGCGATGGTCCACCAGCTACTGGGCCGCGGCGAGGTGAAGTTGATAGATGGTGGTGACCACATGACGACGCTCGCGAAGCCCGAGTTTGGCAAAGCAATCGTGGGGTTCTTGCAGGTGAATAAAGGGAAATAGGACGGAAGTGAACTAAGCGCAAGAGCGATGCAGGGAAATGCGTGAATTGATTTGCATGACATCTGTCACAACGCGGGAAACTGCCTGTAGAGGGATGTGTTCAACGATCCCCAACCCAGGAGTTTGCCATGTTCAGCCGCATGATGATTGCCAGCCTTGTTCTCGTTTCCTTCTCGGGCCTGCTCTATGCAGGTGAGTTTCATGATAAGAAAAACAATCTGTCAGCAAGATTTCCGGGCACAGTGAAAACCATTCATCAGAATGATATGCCTGGAATGACCATGACCATGCATCTTAGTTCGCAACAGTCGGTGGTGTACCTGGCAGGCAGCCTGACTGCAGCCAGGGAAAAGGCGGAGCCGGGACAACTGAAGGAATTGATTATCCCCTATCTGGAAGGGGTGGATAGCAAACTGAAGAATATGCGAGTTATCAAACAGGGTGAGACGAAGTTGCACGAACAATCGCCGGACGGGTACTGGTTTCTGGTCAAGCACGATGAAGGTTTCCAGATTCACTGGATCACCATTGAGAACGGGAAAATGTACTTCGTCAAAGTGAGCGCGAAGGAAGAGTCAACACTTCAGACGAAACAAGTCAAGCAGTTTCTGGACTCCATCAATATCAGCCGGGCCAGCAAGTAAATGATTCCAGGAGCGGCGCGATGTCGATACGATCCAGGAGCGGCGTGACGTGAGTCCGC
>CAYPJB010000415.1:0-4105 GCA_964410845.1 uncultured Bacteroidales bacterium
GTTGAAGAAGCACTCGAAGTATTGAGCGGCAAGCTCTTTGAAAACCTGCTGCATCACCTGGAAAACCTGCTCACCCAAGCATTACAGGATGTACTCGAACAGCCATTGCGATTGATCACCAAGTCACGCTTTACACATGGTAGTCTCAGCATTGAATTCATGATTGAACGTGATGGCGAGCGTGAACATATCATGCACGGTCAAGGCGGTTCGGTTGCCAATGTGCTCAGCGTCGGACTGCGCATGTTCGCCCTGGCCAATCGCAAGGACACTCATCGCCAGCTATTGATCCTTGACGAGCCCGACTGCTGGCTGCAACCGGAACTGGTTCCGCGACTGGTGAAGATCATCAAGCTGGCAGGTGAAAGGCTGAATATCCAGGTGTTGCTCATTAGCCATCATCAAACCGACCTGTTCGCCGATGCCGCCGAACGCATACATCGCCTGGTTCCCCACGCTGGCACTGTGAAAGTCGAGCCCATCAGATAGTTAGCGATGAGCCTGCAGCCGTCTCCCCTGCGTGCTATGTGGAAAGAGTCTGGCTTGATCGACTCGCTGCCCGGCCCATGGGATATTGCAGCACTCTGAGCCGATGAAAAGTTCCTTGTTATTTCGCACTGAATCACATGCGGCTTTCGTTGCCCAGAGATGGGTTAATTCCAAAGTATTGGGAATGATTGCCAATTTGAGCAACGAAATATCAGGCTGCCAGCATGTCAGCAGCCCCTGCTCGATGCATTCGCGATCACCAGGCAAATCGATGGGAATTTTTGATCGCAAGAGACAGCATGACGTCAAGCAGTTCATGTCGGACTTGTGTTTATCAATTTTTTTCAGCAAGTGAGCAGTGATGAGATCCGCGATGCCGACACCTGTCGCATTCCCTTCTGTCTCTTCACTCAGGTCCAGCAAGCAAATGCGAGTAATATTAGGCTCTAGGAAATCGGGGACTCCTTCGAGCATTTGTCGACCAAGGACATTCACATCCATTCCCGTGCCTGAATAGTTCTTGCCACATTCGCCGATGATAAGCAGATCCAGCTTCGGGAATGGCAGTTGTCCCATCCATGCTCGGGCTAATGAAAGAAAGCCGGGTTCCTTCAGCAACACCTCATCGCGGTCAATCAACTCAATACAGCCTGGTTCATCATCGGCATTTTCCACAATGGCAAGGCCAGCAAGGAATCTGGTCTTCTCCAGAACCACTTGCACCGATTGCGGAATGAAATCGCGTAGGCCACGTACACCGTAGACATGATGCACCGATGCCCCAGCCTGTTTGCCCAGGCCGATCACCAGCATCTTGACAATGCCGCTTTCGTAGGTTCCCTGGAAGTCGGTGTGTGGCTTGATTCGCGATACAGTGATGACCCCGTCGGCTGCCAGTGCATTCTTATCCCAGTAGACCGGGATGCCGGACTGATTTGTTCCAATCTGTTCGACATCCATGTCAGTGCAGACCTTCACTCCGAGTGCTTGCTCGTGTATTCCATAATGCGCCAGAAGCGCCCGCTGTCCTTCGCTGGTTGCTCCACCATGGGACCCCATTGCTGCGACCACAAAAGGCTGATGACCCATCGCTTTTAACGTTGCAATGACAGATTGAACATACTCAGCAAGGTGGTTAATACCCCTGCTGCCTACAGCAACAGCAATCTTACTTCCAGCAGAGAGTGTTTTTAGTCGTTCGGATTTCCGCAGTTCCTCTGTGACCTTGCTAACGATATCCTTGATGACCGGTTGCTTGCGTCTTTGTTCGATCGGCCACAATGGTAACTGATCGATTTTTGATGTTGTCATGGGAACTGCTCAACGAGTTATCGACTTTCGCATCTACGTTACACTATACTCTTCTTCATGCTGATTGAAACCTACGAACAAGCTGTCGCATTCTGGAATAGCCGGATCAATTATGAAAAGATCGGCATGCCCCAGGATATTGGTGCACTCAAGCTCGATCGAATGAGGCTGCTGCTGCAGTTTCTGGACAATCCACATCAGCAGTTTCGCACCATCCACGTTACCGGAACCAAAGGCAAAGGCTCTACCGCTACGATGATTGCCAGCGTTCTGCAGGCAGCAGGGTACCGAGTAGGCCTTTACACTTCCCCTCACCTGGTACATGTCGAAGAACGGGTGCAGGTAAATCAGGTTCCCATTGATCGGGAATCAATGACCCAGTGTATGCAGGAGGTGGCTGTTGCCTGTGAAAAGGTGGAATCACAAGGTGAAGCGCCGCCAACCTTTTTTGAGATTATTACCGCTGTTGGTTTGCGGTTCTTCGCAAAAGCCAAAGTAGATGTAGCGGTTCTTGAAGTGGGGATGGGCGGGCGATTCGATGCCACGAATGTTGTTGATCCGCTGGTTTCCATCATTACCAGTATCAGTCTGGATCATGTCGAACATCTTGGATCGACTGTAGAACAAATCGCTGTTGAGAAAGCTGGCATCATTAAGCCAAAGCGACCTGTTGTTTCTGGTGTTCGTGAAAATGGACCTGCCCAAATGATTCGCGACATCGCTCATCAGCAAGGTTCTCCACACTTTCGGCTGGGCGTTGACTTTGATTGCAATTGGCTGCCGGGCGATATTACTCAAGATCGTTTCCCTCAGATACAATGGACTTCCGGCGGCGTTAAATCTCCATGGTATCAAATTAAGCTGTGGGGCCGCCACCAGGCAGACAACGCTGCCATTGCCATACAGGCGCTTAAGCTGTTGGAAAATGCTGGCATCGCTATATCTGCAGAAAGCTATTCGCTAGGCCTTGCCCGGGCAGTCATTCCAGGGCGGCTTGAGATTTTCGGTCAAGCACCCTGGCTCATTCTCGATGCTGCTCACAATGAGGCATCGATCGGGATGTTACTCGATTGGCTGCAATTACTTCCCGTGAAACGCAGGTATTTTCTCTTCGCCGTTTCAAAAGACAAGCAGATTCGAGATATGTTGCGGCTGATGTTGCCGGTTGCATCCAAGGTAATATTCACTCGCTATAGCAGCAGTAGTCGTGGTGCCGACCCAGAGCAATTGCTGCAACTCTGGCAGGAACTAGGTGGCTGTGAGGCAGAGGTGGCTGATAATGCTGTTATCGGATGGAAGAAATTGGCTATCCAGGCTGAAACCAGCGATGTGATATGTGCAACAGGTTCGGTTTTTCTTGTGGGAGAAATGCGGGAGTATCTGCTGTCAAAAACACCAGCAATTGCCTGAACCTTTCGACCCGACATACGATCCATACCAACAGGGAAAACTCGATACAGGATGACTTGTTTTATCGCCAATGTCTTGTATCTTTTCGATTGATGAGACTGCGGGGACGTAGCTCAACTGGCAGAGCAGTAGACTTTTAATCTATTGGTTCAGGGTTCGAGTCCCTGCGTCCCCATCTTGTCCCACCCCGGAGAGGTGGCTGAGTGGTTTAAAGCACGGCTTTGCTAAAGCCGCGTAAGAGAAATCTTACCGTGGGTTCGAATCCCGCCCTCTCCGCTTGTTTGACTTGGATGTGTCGTAAGTCGTTTATTTCCATTCACTTGCAAGTATGAATTCTGATTGACACAGTCAACTGTGCCAATCACTGTGCCAATCAGCCTCACGAAGATGTCTTTTTCATCGCCATAGCTCCCTGGTTTACTTCAGTCGCCTGCAGCACCATGCTGCAGTCGTTATCGATAAAGCTTAGCTGTCCCATTTGACGCTTTGCTTCATGATTGTTCATGTGATAGTAATGACGAACCATGTCACTATCAGCATGGCCCAGCCAGTCCATCACCATCAACTCCGGCACGCCGCTATTTGCGCATATAGAACAGAAATAGTGCCTGAAGGAATGAAGGCGCCCATCCTTGAAGCCAACGACTCCAGGCAAAGACGGAAATTGTTCTGCAAGCGGTGTGAGAACATCACGTACTAAGATGGTACGCAGGGTATCTGGCTTAAGCCTGCCACCCTGTGGTCCATGGAAGATCAAACCATCCTTAGCTTGATCCATCTGCTTTAAGACCGCTCGCAGATCAGGGTGAATGGGGAATGATCTACTCCGCCCTGACTTGGTTTCCCGCCTGACACTATTCACGTTACTGTGGGCTTGAGCAGATTCATCTGTCAG
>CAYPJB010000416.1:0-4100 GCA_964410845.1 uncultured Bacteroidales bacterium
TAAGGAAGATCATCCCTTTGTTTCGCTTCTCACGCATGATATGCGGCTCAGTACCTGGCTACTCGTAGGTTTCACAGCATGTGTTATCGCTCCCCTTCGCGAAGAGATCCTGCTGCGTGGCATCATTCAACCATACCTTGTCCGATTTCCCATGATCTCGGATATCATCGTGATCATGTCGGTCATCTGGGCTTTTTCGCAGATGATGACGCCCGGCTCCGGACCTGATCGGGGTATGGGACTAGGGCCCCTGCTCTTTGTTGCAACTATGGCACCAGGGTATTACCTGTTTGAGAAATGGCTGGAACCGTGGATCAAAGAGCCTGGTGCTGCACGCGGCATCTTCGCAACTTCGCTGATCTTTGCTGCCATGCACTTTGGCGCCTGGCCACAACCGATTCCGCTGTTCATTCTCGGCCTGACATTGGGACTGCTCGCCTACCGTACCCGTTCGCTGGTCGGGTCGATAACTGTACACTTCCTGTTCAATCTGACCACCATGATCATGCTGGTACTCAAAGTTTACCCGACTTTCAAGTAACTTCACCACGTGCGGTGGCTTACATCGTCGTGGCTGAACCGAGTATCGTCTCGCCTTGAACTGCCTGCATGAACGTACCAGCAGCGAGATGTTCTTTGCGAAGCATCGCAAATCCCATCCAGCGAGATTCTCTGGGAGAGTAGGCGACCGTCTTGAGCCGTCCCACCTCCCTGCCTGCAACCTGCAATGCCGAACCACTCCATGAGGTATTGGCTGTATCATCCAGCATGACACGTTTGAGTTGACGATTGACGTGACCGTAGGCACGAATACGGGCAACTGTCTCCTGACCGATGTAGCATCCTTTATTGAAGCTGATGGCCTGCTCCGTGCGGTTCACTTCCTGTGGCAGATTCGTTTCATCGAAATCGACACCGTAGAGAGGGGTAGCCGCTTCTAATCGCAACGTATTCCAGAGTGGTTCTTCGATGGAATAGAGTGGAGTAGAGCCTAATGCGGCTTGAGCAGCCGGCAAGCTGCTGCGAGGGCCGGCAACGAAGGCTGCAGGAGAACCAAGGAAATCGCACCTCTGCATCAATAGTCCCGTCTGAAGCCAGGGGCCTTGTTGCCACAGGGCAAGCGATTCAATGCCAGGTGGACGAACATGCAACCATAGGAAATCCAATTCAGACCGGTCTTCCATCTCCACTTCTTCACCGATGATGTACCGCTCAAGATGCGTCATTACCTTGGCGGCCAAGCCAGGCTCCATGGAGACGTACAGTTCGTCCTCCCGGATAGCAACTCGCAGCCAGGCAACAATGCGTGCTTGTGATGTAGTCAAAAAAGCTTCACAGCCGAAACCAATACCGGGTTTGACAACATCATTGGTGGTGAAGTTCTGGAGGAATGTTGCCCGATCCTTACCACGAAAAACGACCTTGCCAAAGCTGGAAAGATCAAAAACCAGCGGGGAATGGAGCGCGGTGTCGTAGTGGGGGATGGTGGGCACGATTAGTTCCATAGTTCAGCAAAAAAACGCCTCATCGCATCCCACGAGCGGTCATTGGCCTGGGCATTGAACGCAGCCCCTTTACTGTTGTCGGTGCCTGCTGCCCGGTTGGTGAAACTGTGAACAGCGTTGCCATAGGCGACTAGTTCCCAATTGCATTTGGCAGATTGCATTTCCTTCTGAAACTCGTTCACTTCCTTCACAGGAACGAACGGGTCATCAGCACCATGAAGAACAAGGATCTTAGCCTTCACGGTATTTGGGGCAGCAGGAACAGGCGTTTCGAGTCCCCCGTGAAAACTCACTACACCGCTGATCTCGGCACCGCTGCGTGCCAGTTCCAGTGCAGTAGTACCACCGAAGCAAAATCCGATCGCTGCAGTCTTGCTGGGATTGACACGCGGATGCTTCTTTAACACATCGAGAGCTGCTTGAGCACGACCACGCATCAGTTGCCGGTCACCTTTTACAGCACCAGCCAGCTTGCCAGCTTCCTGCATGTTGCGGGCAACGATGCCACTGCCATACATATCGATGGCAAAACCTGTGTAGCCGAGTTTGGCGAGATCCTTGGCTTTCTCGATGGAGAATGGGCCGTGACCCATCCAATCGTGAACCACCAGCACGCCAGGCCTCTTTCCTTCAGTCTTGTTGTCATAGGCGATCGTCCCAGTCAGTTTGACGCCGTTGTATTCATAGTCAATGGATTCTGTCACGATGTCGGCCATGGCAAGTGATGGAAAGAAACAGAGCACCGCTGTTATTGCTGAGCGAACCATAATAGACCTCTTTGCGTTAGAATCCGGAAACTAGCGTCATTCCGGCTCTTGTTGCTGAGTATTCTATCAACTGCAATAACGAAAAAGCCCCCGAGAGTCTCTCGGGGGCAATGCTAGCTCATAGCTGTTGGCTGCTAGAACACAAATTCGATTGAAGCTGATGGACCATGATAAAACACGGTGTCAGCAGTCTTGCGTACGTTGGGGGTGAACTCCAGATCATAGTTGAACTGGTTTTCGGCGGTAGCCACACCAACATAGAGGTTGAAGTTGTAACCGGCACGGAGACGCATGTTGCCAGCGTTCATGTCGAGGAAGAACCCGGATTCATAAGCCTGAGCGAATCGCCAGGACGTTGCGCTGGTCTTGAAGCCCACCAGACCATCATCGCGAACCAGCGATTGCTGGGTCTGAGCTGCATTTGCCAGCAGACCGATCTTCTGATCCCAGCTGACGCTCCAGGTTTGTGTCAAACGTTGTGTAAGTCCCCAGCCGAGTTGCAGACCGAACATGTCGTTCTCGCCACGCCATTCTAATGTAGCGCGGGTAGTAGGATCATTAATGCCAAGTTGCAGATCGTCATCGATTGTGTAATGCTGAAGGCTGTCCTGAAGCTTGATGTAGCGAAGACCGATGAGGTAGTTCACATCAAGTGTCTTCCAGCAGTCGCCGAAGAATCGCCAGTTCATTTCAGCACTGTACAGCGTGTTCTTGTACCGTAGTGACATATAGTCAGCGTTGGTCCAGAGACCTGCTGTATCCTGGAAACCAATCGGAGCGTTGGTGTACGGCGAATCCAGACGACCAAGCCGTGTTATGGAAAAGTTGCTGGGTTTATTGGCAATGTAGAACCCACCGATTTCCCAGATGAAGCCGTTGCAGTCGTCCTGGAGACCGAGGGTAAACTGCATGCCATTCTGCAAATCCGGATTGACGTTTTTGAAGCTGGCAACGAATGGCGTCAAGCCAAAGCTGGGATCACCCAGTCCATCGACGTTGTTCAGTTCATCTTCAACCGAGATGGTTGGCATATCAGCAAGGCCCTGACGCTTGAGGCCGATATAGCCAACTTTCGTATATAAGCGACGACGTTCACCATCTTCGCAGAAGAAGACCTTATCCCAGATGCTGGAGCGATTCGCTCCTGAGATTCCAGGATAGTAAGTAGCACCCATCGGCAAGCCCACGCCAGGCATGCCATTAGGTCCAACTTCACCGAAATTCATGTTAGGCGCCATTGGCATGCCAGGCATGCCACCTTCGCCCATCGGGCCAGCCGCCATCGGCATCATGGGGCCACCAGGACCGCCCATCCCAGGGGGCATCCCCATCCCTGGAGGCATCCCCATGCCAGCAGGCATTGCCATGCCAGGAGGCATCCCCATTCCGGGAGCTCCCATGCCTTGTGCCATTTGTGGACCGTACCCTGTGCCGAAGATCGGCATGGGGCCCTGTGGCATTCCGCCACCGGGTGCCACATTCATGGGCATCGGTTCACCGGGACCGCTTTGTGCCTGCGCCATCGGGCACAGACCCGCGAAGCCCAATCCCATCAGCAGTCCGCTTGCCCATCGATTCGCCATGGTCTGATTCCCCTCACGGCCTCACGGCAGAGGCGCCCCCTCTGCCATGCCTCCTCCCGCAACTCAACTCGCGCAAGGGCATAGCAGATGGGTGAATCATCGGCCTGTCCCACTCGCATTCTTGAAACAATCCCTAACCTCACTACCCTGTGCATTCCCGGTAAGGCTTACGCAATCGGCTTCCCTTACTTGCCTGATTTCGCTAGGATGGGCAAGCTTTACCAGCTTTACTCAAAGGATGCCTT
>CAYPJB010000417.1:0-4093 GCA_964410845.1 uncultured Bacteroidales bacterium
ACTGGCGATATTGGTCGCTAACGCGTCTTGTTTCGCGACGGCAGGCACTGGTGATTGCTTGCTGGCGACATCATTGTCCATCTCACCAGCAGAAAGGGGGAGAAAGAGCGCGAGCGTCATACCCAGGGCGATAGCTGTTCGTAACATGATGCACCTCCTGAAGATGCGTTGATGATGTGCTTGCGAGAGACCAGCCTCCCACAAGCTGTAAACACTACTGAATAGAAAACTTGCGCTGAACTGCACCGCGATCTTAGTTACGCGGATGGTAATGAAGTTATAGTAGCAAAGAGAAACTTCCCCAGAAATGCTATTCCCACCGATGCATGACACGAATGAACTTTAAGCAACTCGTCTTTTGCTGGGAAACCGTTTCATCTCCCGCGACTCGACCTCTTCCACACCAACGCTTTCCGAGATGAAAGTCAGCGGTCGCCCTTTCACTTCCTGGAAGATGCGGCCAATGTAGGCGCCGACGATACCCAGGCTGACCAGTTGCAAGCCACCCAGAAATAAGACGGCGATAATGATGGATGCATACCCCGGCACAGGTTGTACGCCAAAAGGCTTCAACTGGTCCGCGAAGAGATAACGGGCCAGCACAACAAGAATGCCAATGAACGCCAGGCTGGAACAGGCGATGCCCATCCAGGTTGCCAGCTTGAGCGGCTTAGTCGAGAAGCTGAAGATGCCATTGAGACCCAGCTTGACCAGTTTCGAAAAGGTGTACTTCACCTCACCCGCGGCCCGCCCAGCTCGTTCATAGGCCAGGCCAGTTTGATTAAAACCCACCCAGGCCCGAAGCCCTCGTATAAACGGCTCCTGCTCATTGCACGAAAGCAGCGCCTGCACCACCCGGCGATCCATCACGCAGAAGTCGCCGGAATCGAGCGGGATGTTAATCTCGGAAAGCATCTTCAGGCAGCGGTAGTAACAGAAGTAGGCTGCTCGCTTGAAGAGGCTTTCCTTCCGTTTGCGTCGAATGGCGTAGACCACATCGTAGCCTGATTCCCACTTGTTTAGGAACTCCGGAATGATCTCAGGTGGATCCTGCAGATCAGCATCGAGGACGACGACTGCATCGCCTTCGACGTGTTGCAGCCCTGTCCAGAGAGCAAGCTGATGGCCGAAATTACGCGAGAGCTTGACAGCCTTCCAGCGATTATCCAGTTGATTGAATTGTTGAAGCTGTTCCCAGGTAGAATCGCTGGAGCCATCGTCTACCAGAATCACTTCGTAGTCGTATTTCCAGTCAGCAGCAGCATGCTGAATACGTTCGAAAAGCATTGGCAATACAGCTGCTTCGTTGAAGCAGGGGATCACCAGGGAAATCAGTCGTTGTGGTAAGGCTGCCAGCGTAGGCATCCAGGCTCCTGAATCGGTGGGCCAGTGAATCGGCGAACTATAACGTGTCGAATGAAATCTGACGACCTCAGTTTTGTAAACGTGTTACGACATTCAGTTACTCTCGAAAAACCGCACTTGACGCAACTTCCCCCTTTGACTTCTCCCCCGTTCCCCTGCTACTCTGGAAGCATGTCCACGATGCAGGCCTACCTGACACGCCATCAGATGGCCATCGATCTTCGCCTATTGCCCCCTGCCCCCACGCTGCCGGAAGGCTACGTCTGGGTGCCTTGGGATGCGCGCCTGATGGACCTTTTCACTGAAGTGCATTACCTCAGCTTCCGTAACGCCCTCGATTCTCAAATATTCAAGTCCTTCAACAATCGAGCGGGGTGCTGGCACATCATCAACGAAATTCGCCATCGAAGTGACTTTGCCCCCCAGGCAACCTGGCTGATCGCCAGCCCTGGTGGCTGCTGCGCCACCATTCAGTGTGTACAGCCCTCCGATACGGAAGGATGCATTCAGAACGTTGCTGTCGTGCCGAGCTTTCGTCGACTCGGCCTCGGCAGGGCATTGGTGCTCCAGGCACTGCACTGTTTCCGACAGATGAAATTGACCACAGGCTGCCTCGAAGTTACCGGTGAGAATACACCGGCTTACCAACTGTACCAGCGACTGGGCTTCCGTAAGATGTCTACCACTTACAAAGAGATCATTCAGGACGACATCTTCCACTAAGGGATTGCCTTTGTCCGCACCACGCGTTCAGCAACACGTCTTTGCCAACGGTCTGGTACTCCTGGCTGAGCCCATGAGCTATGTCCGCACGGCAGCGTTCAATTTCCTCATCCCTGCAGGCTATGCCTACGATCCGAAGAGCCATCCCGGCACAGCTAACCTGCTATCCGGCATCATTTCCCGTGGTGCTGGCCCGTTCGACAATAAAGAACTGATGCTGGAAATGGACGCCCTCGGCCTGGATCGCGAAGAGAGCGTCGGCGTGCTGCATACCCGCGTCTGGGGAGCGACCCTTTCTCGCAATCTGCTGCAATCTCTTGAGCTCTACTCACACGTCATTCTTCGGCCACACCTGCCTGAAGCAGAACTTGCGCCCGTACAGGCCCTCGCCATTCAGGACATTGAAAGCCTGGAAGACGATCCTAAAGGCAAGGCGATGCTTGAACTGCGTCGCCTGCACCTCCCTGCCCCACTCGGCAACGATCGCCGAGGCACCATCGAAGGCATCGAAGCTATCACTGTCGATGTGCTGAAGCAGTTTCATCGCCAGCACTTCCGTCCCAACGACACCATCATCAGCGTGGCAGGCAACATCGAGTGGAAACCACTGGTGGACAAGATCGGCGAACTCTTCGGCGACTGGGCGCCGCTGCCGGAAACCAAGCTCCAGTACAGCGAACCGATCCGCGGCAAGAACCACCTGATGAAGGAAACCCAGCAGACCCAGATCGGCATTGCCTTTGACAGCATTCCCGTGATCGACAAGGACTATTACAACGCCATGGGAGCGGTTAATGTGCTCAGCGGCGGGATGAGCAGCAGACTCTTCACCGAAGTGCGAGAGAAGCGTGGACTTTGCTACTCTGTCTGGGCCAGCTACCAGGGCATGAAAGACCGTGGCACCGTGCTCTGTTACGCTGGCACCACCAACGAACGAGCACAGGAAACTCTCGACCAGACTCTCATCGAACTCCGCAAGATCGAGGAAGGCATCGAAGCAGATGAAGTGCAACGAGTGCAGGCTGGGCTGAAGTCGTCACTCATCATGCAGGAAGAATCAACCTCCGCTCGAGCCGGTGCTATCGCCTCCGATTGGTATTACTACGGCCGCGTGCGTTCACTGGATGAGATTCAGGGCGAAATCAACGCCATGACAGCGGAGAAGATCGTCGCCTACTGCAAAGCACATCCGTTGAAGGATGGCACTATCGTAACGATGGGACCGAAGGCGTTGAATTAATTTAGCTTGCCTGCAGTTCCTTCACCACGACTGCCAGCAGCTCAGGCTTATCGCTGCTCACCACGTGGTTGATGCGGTCTTCCGTATAACCTAGCTTCTGCATGGCTTCCGCTGCCTGCTTCCACAGCCGTGCCCTGCTCTTTCCTGATGCCAGGTAGAGATCACCGACGAGTTGCGCCAGCCGATCACGCAGAATGGTTGGCTGCTCGTTGTAATAACGTTTGATGATCTTCTGCTGATGCGGCGTGTAGTTCCGCGGCTCCTTGCCCGACATAAATACTCCATTTCCCCTTGAGCGATGGCCGTGTTGTTAGCAGTTTACAAGGCTGAGCTGAGTACAGCACAACCCTGCCACATCAAATGTCTTATTTGAGTTGATGAGCCAGGAACCACTTGTAGAGTTCGGGATTGGCATAGGTCAAATCCCAGCAATTGTGATTGATGCCCGGGAATTCGGTGTAGTTCGGATGGCCACCTGCAGCCCACAGGATACGCATCGCTTCGCGTGATTGCTTGACATTCACGGCACTATCCTTGTCGCCATGGAAGCACCAGCAGGGAATGTCCTTGATCGACTGCAGTTTGTCTTCTCCTAGTCCCGGGTAGCCATTCCTCATCTTGAGGAAGTAGCCACAGACCGGAGCGATAGCTGCCCACTTCTTCGGATAGGCAACAGCCTGTTCCCAGGTACCGTTGCCACCCATCGAAAGGCCAGTCAAATAGAGCCGCTTGGTATCGATGTCATATTCCTTCACGACGCTATCC
>CAYPJB010000418.1:0-4085 GCA_964410845.1 uncultured Bacteroidales bacterium
TGCTCTTCGTCTCTGCCACCCCTGCCCCGTATGAACTGGAACGGGCCGGTGGCGAAATCGTCGAACAGATCATCCGTCCGACTGGTCTGGTTGATCCGGTCTTGCATATTCGCAGTGCCATGGGCCAGGTGGCTGATTTGGTGAAGGAATGCAAGATCAGAGCCGAGCGGGGTGAACGGGTTCTGGTGACAACGCTCACCAAACGGCTGGCTGAAGACCTCGCCAACTACCTGCGTGATGCCAAGCTCAAGACCAAGTGGCTGCACTCGGAACTTGATGCCATCGAACGCTGGCAGATTCTGCGGGAACTTCGCGAAGGCGGCTTCGATGTACTCGTCGGCGTTAATCTGCTTCGAGAAGGTCTCGATCTGCCTGAAGTCTCACTCGTCTGCATCATGGATGCGGACAAGGAAGGCTTCCTGCGCAGCACCACCTCCCTCATTCAAACCATCGGCCGCTCAGCTCGTAATGTGAATGCAGAAGTGATTCTGTATGCCGACAAAGTCACCGATTCGATGCAGCGGGCGATTGATGAAACCAAACGCCGCCGCGACACCCAGATTGAGTATAACCAGAAGCACAACATCACGCCGGAGACAATCAAGAAAGCCATCCGCCAGGGTATTGATGAAGAGATACAAGCCAGAAAGTTGGCCGAAAGCCTAGCCACCGGCGGCGACGTCGATGAAGAAGTAGTCGACAAGGAAGGCCTGCTGCAACAACTCCAATGCGAAATGCTGGCTGCTGCAGAGGGGCTTGAATTCGAGAAGGCCGCAGCCCTCCGTGATCGCATGGCTAAACTACGTGGTGAGAAGGTGGCGAGCCCGCAGGTGAAGAAGGGCAAACGCGGGGGAAGGAAGGGGTTTCGGGGTTAACATGGTGCAGTCATCGCAGCCTGTCACCAGTTGAGGAAACTGACCACCAATTCATGAAAACTCCCTTTAAGTTGCTCCCCTTTCCTGCAAGCTACGCTAGAATCTCTTGATCCCTCCGAATCATCAGCCTACCTATGGTTGTTCCTATGTTGTCACGCATTCTGTTAGCACTTACTTCGGTTACATTTATCCTCACAATGCTTCACGCTGATAACTGGCCTCAGTGGCGTGGTGCGAATGGAGATGGTGTCAGCCAGGAAAAAGGTATCGCCACGGAGTGGTCGAAAGACAAGAACATCCTTTGGTCTGTTGATCTTCCCGGCATGGGTGGAGCAACCCCCATCATCTGGGGAGACAAGATATTTCTGACTTCAGAGACCAAAGAGAAGACAATAGCGCTGCTCTGCTACAGCACCGCTGGCAAGGAACTCTGGAAACGGGAACTGACTGAAAAGAAGACCCGTCGGGCTCGTACCGATGAAGGTAATGGGGCAGCAGCTTCTCCCAGTACTGATGGCAAGCACGTTTATGTCTTCGTCGGCACGGGTGAGTTCGCCTGCTTCGACTTCGACGGCAAAGAAGTCTGGAAGTTCGATGTTCAAGAACGCTTCGGCAAGTTTAACATTCAGTTTGGCGTCACCTCAACCCCTGCCCTCTTCCGGGGCAAGCTCTATTGGCAGTTGCTCGATAGCAGTAACCAGCACGTCATTTGCCTTGATGCAGCAACCGGCAACACAGTTTGGAAGATCAAACGCCCCAGCGATGGCACAGATGAAAACGAACATTCCTACGCCTCCGCCCAGGTCTGGCACAAAGGCGATAGTGCTTACCTCGTGGTGCATGGCAATGATTACACCACCGCACACGATCTCCAAGATGGCAAGGAACTCTGGCGACTCGGCGGCCTCAATCCAGCCGAGAAGTACAACAAGTTCCTGCGATTTGTTGCTTCCCCAGTAGTGTCGCCCGATCTCATCGTAGTGCCTACCGCCAAGAATGGTCCGGTAGTGGCCATCAAACCAAACGCTCAAGGCAAGATCGAACCGGGTAGCCCGTATGAAGCCTGGCGCCGTGTTCGCGAAACACCAGACGTCCCCTGCCCCCTCATTTATGATGGGCTGGTGTATCTGTGCCGCGAGAATGGCGTGCTGATCTGCATGGATGCAGCAACAGGCAAGGAATACTACAACGAACGCATCCACTCCGCCCGTTATAGGGCCTCGCCTGTCTATGCCGATGGCAAAATCTACTGCACTGCCCGTGATGGCACCGTCAGTGTGTTTCAAGCTGGCAAAACTTACAAACGCCTGAGCGTGAACAAACTTCCGGACGAAATCGCAGCATCACCTGTCATTGCTGATGGCAAACTCTATCTGAGAGGATTTGAGAAGCTGTATTGCATCGGGGGCAAGTGATCAATTCAATTGAACCAGAAGCCTGTGCAGCAGGGTTAGAGTAAGTGTTTGCATCTGTTGTTGCACGCTTCTGGTTCGTTGTGATGTTAAAGCTGTCCTTCAAGTCCTAACTGATGGAAGTAATGCGGTGTCGTCGCCTGGTTCTTGAGTAACCAGTCGATACTAGGTTCATTCTTCATCGCTTTTCGAATGACTTTGACTGTCGCTTCGCGGTGAACGTCAAACAATGCCTGATGATCAACCTTCTCAGCCTTCAGTACATTGGGATCAAGCCAGACACTGTAGATGATGCCCAGATCGTTTGCGAGTTTTTTGGGAATAATCTTCTCCCGCACCGCATCGAGCACGCCGTTGGCGATAGCAGCCTGTACGGTGCCCATCAGGATGTTAGTGTAGCGGTTATCTTTAACGGTAACTTTGCTGACCATCAGCGTAGCGGGTTTTACCTGTACATCACTGTTGAGGATGGCGAATACCTTGGTATGCCCCTTGGTCTGATCTCCCAGCAATGTGGCAATCGCCTGCCCGACTGGGCCATTGAGTTCACCGAGTACAATCTCAGGTTCAGCACAGAGATAGTCAATATCTCCTTCAACAAGTGCTTCTGCTGTCCGCATGATGATACGCTTAGCCATGTCAGTTCCTGATGCGAGTAGAGAGCGGTTGTGATCATATTGTCGGACACGGCCATGAAATGAACAATCCTCAATTTGATGAGAATGCTGGCTTGGCAGATCTCCATAAGTTATCTGCTGGAAAACCACTGGTTTGCCTGCTACTCTGTCAACAACCTGCCCATTAATGTCACTGCCTTCCAGGACTGCTGCTATGATGCGCTTACTCGCCTCTATCTCGTTGATGCTTTTAATGTGTTTGCCTATTGCGGCACAAGAGAAACTCTTTGCACCAGGCATTACCAAAGAACAAGCCTCACAGGGATGGATTGCACTGTTCGATGGTGAAACCACTTATGGCTGGAAAACTGAAGGGCCGGTAAAGATAGAAGATGGTTGCCTGATCGTTGGTGGAGACCAGGCGGCAACGCTTACAAGTAGTAGTGTGTTCCTGACTAATGAAATGGAAATGCACTATCGCAGCTTGTCTGACAATTTCCATTTCACTGTGCAGAACGGCGGGACAAAATCTACGGGCTCCGGCACTGGGAAATCCACCGGTTGGGAGCATATCAAGCAAAAGAACACCTTTGCAGCGAAAGCCAGCCCTTTGATTCTTAAAACTGAACCAGGCACCCGGTTGCAAATCAAGAGCTTTACTTTACTGCCAACTGGCGGCAAATCTCTCTTCAATGGCACTGATCTCACCGGTTGGAAGGAGTTTCCAGGCAGGAAGTCGAAGTTCTCTGTGACTAGCAAAGGTGAACTGAACGTCCTCGATGGTGCAGGCGACTTGCAAACCGTTGAAGAGTTTGACGATTTCCTTCTCCAGGTCGATGTCATTTCATTGGGAGATCATCTCAACAGCGGTGTCTTCTTCCGTTGCCTACCTGGCGAATGGTGGTCGGGCTATGAAGCACAGGTTCGCAATGAATGGCAGACCACAGTTACGCTGAAAGATGGAAAGAGCTTCACTGGGAGCCTTACTGACAAGGGAAACGTAGTCGAATTGAAGGTCGGTCGGGAAACGAAAAAGTTAGACAAGAAAGAGATCGACAAAGTTGTGGATCATCGCGACAAACCCATCGATTTTGGGTCTGGCGGCATCTATCATTATTGCCCATCACGCAAAGTCGTCAGCACCGATCGGGAGTATTACACGATGACCGTTGTTGCACATG
>CAYPJB010000419.1:0-4082 GCA_964410845.1 uncultured Bacteroidales bacterium
AGTCTTCTGGCCTTCGGTCAGATTAACTGTGAACTTCACGTCATGTTCGCTGATGACGAGTGGTCCCTCGGGAAGCGTCCCCCAAAGCAACCCATCCTGAAGTTCCAGACCTTCCTGTTCGCCTATACCTCGTTCTGTGCGAAGGTATATACCTTGGGGCTGCACCATCTCTCTCAGTGCCTGGATGATGCCATCCTTGCGTTGCACTAAGCCCAAACTGGTAAACTGCACCACAAGGTACTGGTCATATTGATCGACAGTGAGGCCTGTCAGACCGTCACTTTCTGAAAAGACAAGACGGCAGGCTAGCCCTGGTCCAGTGAGTTTCAGCACATCCCGGCGGAAGAGTATGGCAGCTTGCAGTCGCTGTCGGAAGAATGCATCATCAATGGGTTTGTCGAATTCCCAGGAATAGAGACGTACTCGAATCCTGCTCTTGCTGTTGTAAAGCCCGTGTGCAATGAAAGCTCCGCCGTGAGAATAGACCTCAACCGCATCGCCATCTTTGGGTTCGCCTTCGATCTCGGCAATGGCGCCTGGAAATACCCATGGATGCCTGGCATAAAAGGGCTTGGCACGACGCGGCAGCAGTACGATACGGGCAGACATGGCTCACCAATCAGTAGCTAGAAAACAGGCGTTCTGAGATTGCTGAAACGAATTGCTGTTCTACGATTTCTGCCACACTGGAGCAGTGAGCATCGTAACGCTTTTTGATAGACTGAGAATGACGTACTGAGTGTCGGCATGAGCCGGTTTGATGCGATTATCACTCAACATCGAAGGATAACATCTGATGCTTCGCAGATTTGCTGCAATGGTTCTACTCGGAGGATGCTGCATGCAGGGTTACAGTGATGAGGGCATGTGGCTCTTCAGCAATCCACCCAGGCAGCAATTGCAGGAAAAGTACCAGATTACACTCAGTGACGAGTGGCTCAAGCATTTACAACTCGCTTCGGTACGTCTCAATAACGGTGGTTCGGGTAGTTTCGTGTCTCCGAATGGATTACTGCTGACGAATCACCACGTTGGTGCTGATGCACTCCAGAAGCTGAGCCCACCCGATAAAGACTTCTATCTGCAGGGGTTCTCAGCCAGGAATCGCGATGAGGAACTCAAGTGTCCTGATCTCGAAGTAAATGTGCTTCAAGAGATTGTCGATGTTACCAGCAAAGTCAATGAAGTGGTGAAGAGTGACATGTCACCCGCCCAGGCCAATGCAGCCCGGCGATCGGTGATGGCAGCCATCGAGAAAGAATCACTCGATAAAACAGGGCTTCGCAGCGATGTGGTAACGCTCTATCAAGGTGGACTCTATCACCTTTATCGTTACAGGAAATTCACAGACGTACGCCTCGTCTTTGCCCCAGAGAAGGCAATCGCCAGCTTTGGTGGTGATGTTGATAACTTCGAATATCCACGTTTCAATCTCGATATCTGCTTCTTCCGTGTTTACGAAAATGGCAAACCATTGGAGAGCAGGCATTTTCTGAAATGGTCTGCCAACGGTCCTAAGGAAGGTGAACCTGTCTTTGTCAGTGGCCACCCCGGCACCACTCAGCGACTGGAGACCTACGAACGTCTGCGGTTCCGTCGCGATGTGATCCTGCCCTATACACTGACCAGGCTTCGAAACCGGGAAGCAAACCTGATGCAGTTCTCTGCCAAAAGCCCCACCCATGCCAAATGGGCACAGAAGGATCTCTACAGCACTGCCAACGCTCGGAAGGCTTTCAGCGGACAATATCAGGGCTTGCTGGATAGCAGCATCATGGCCAGCAAGAAGGAACAAGAGACCAGGCTGCTCAATGCATTACAGGAAAAAGGCAAATCTGACATTGCTGGGATGACCAAATTCTCCATTGATGAGATTGCCAACATCCAGAACAAGTTGAGAGGCTTCTATCGCGAGTACATGCTACTTGAAGTGGCGGACGCATTCGATTCTACCTTGTACAAGATTGCCCGTGACCTGGTTCGCCAGCGTGCAGAAATGGGCAAGCCCAACGGCGAACGACTGCGGGAATATCGTGATTCGGCCAAGTCATCCCTCGAATTACAATTGTACTCCCCTGCCCCCATCTATCCTGAAGTGGAGATCGCCAAGTTGGCAACTTCACTTACCTTCCTGGCTGAGCAACTTGGTGGCGAACATCCAACCACTCAGAAGATTCTGCAAGGAAAGTCTCCTGCGAATCGAGCTTCGGAATTAGTACTGGGCACAAAATTGATCAACGTAGAGGATCGCAAAGCTTTAGCCAGTTTATCGGTCACTGATATGATGCAACACCATTCAGACAGCATGATCAATCTGGTGAAACTCATGGATGAACAATCCCGCGACCTTCGCAAGAAGTATGAGGAATCAGTCGAGGAACCTGAAAGACAATGTTATGCAACTATCGCAAATGCTAAATTTGCTGTCTTCGGCACCAACATGGCTCCGGATGCAACATTTACACTGCGGCTGGCTTTCGGCAAAGTCGGAGGGTATGAGGTTGAAGGCAAGCAGCTGAATTACTGCACTACTTTCCAGGGGGCCTTCGACAGGAACAAGGAGAATGCTGGCGTACACCCATTTGATTTGCCTTCACGATGGATGGAAGGGAAAGGCAAACTGGATCTGAGCACCCCTTTCAACTTTGTCAGCACTGCTGATACCATCGGCGGAAATAGTGGCAGTCCAGTGGTGAACGCTGCTGGAGAGTTCGTCGGCATCAACTTCGACCGCAATCGTCACGGCCTGGTACGCAACTTTGTCTATACCGATACGCAGGCTCGGCATATCGCTGTTCACTCTGCAGCCATTCGCGAAGCATTGACCAAGCTCTATGATGTCAAGCCGTTGCTGGACGAACTGGGGCTGAAGTAGGAGAAACCATGGCCAGGCCTAGTTGGGCGGAAGTGGTGAAAGACGCTCATCAGCGTGGCAAACTCATCCTGATGGATGGGCCCATGGGCACAGAACTGATGCATTCTGGTTTAAATACGGACCAGGAACTCAGCCATCATTGGAATCTGACTCATGCCGATGCCATCAAAGTGGTGTACGAGGACTACACCAATTCTGGCGCAGAAGCCCTACTGACCAATACGTTCAGCGTTCAGCAAGGTTACCTTCAAGGTGAGGATAATTGGAAAGAGAATGTACAAGTAGCCGTTGATCTTGCCAGGCAACCAGAATGGGATCATCTCTACACAATAGGGTCTATTGGTTCAGCTGTCGGCAGCGACGACCAGTATCTGATGGCAATACGAGAAGTGGCTTCGGCACTATGTGATACCGATGCCATCCTGCTCGAAACGCAAATTCGACTGGACAGGGTTATCAGCACCTTAACACAAGTTCCTTCTGATCCTTGCCCTCCCTGGATGGTTTCTTTCTCGTTCAGCAGAGTTCCTCGGCAAGACAACTGCTGGATCTTAGAGTCTCCTACAGGAACACCACTCAGCGCTGGTGATATCGCTGATCGACTTCATGGCTTTAGTTCATCACTCATCGCACTTGGTGCTAACTGCGGTACAAACTTGCGATTATCTGACTATGTAAACATCGTCAAAGAATATCGCGAGCACACTGATCTGCCCCTTTTCATTCGTCCTGGCATAACGCCAAGTATTGAATGTGAATTCAGTCCTAAAGAATACGCCAACATGGTCAAAGATTTTGCAGATGCAGGAGTGACCATGCTAGGTGGCTGTTGTGGCACCACGCCCATGCATATAGCAGCGCTTCGAAATGAGATCGATCGTCTGGGATTATCCTGGCAAGAGTAACATCGCCCTTGCACATCGACCTGCTTCTTTGGTACTTATGGAAGCGACACTAGACCTAGGAAGCAGAAATGCCCCATCCGTTATTCAGCCCCGAAGTTCGACTGATGCTGGAAGAGAACGATACCACGGGCATGGCTGCGTTCGTTGAGAATCTGCACCCTGCCACTGTTGCAGAATCACTTGATGACCTGGAACCACGCGATGTCTGGCGGTTCCTCAAACCTTGCCCGATCACCCAGCAGGCACTCGTCTTTGAATACTTCACCCATGAAAAGCAGGAAGAACTGGCGCTGGCCGATGAG
>CAYPJB010000420.1:0-4051 GCA_964410845.1 uncultured Bacteroidales bacterium
CCAGGATTCCAACAAACGCGACCTGGGAAATGGCAAGAAGAAGTTCGGCGAACTGACGACTACTACCAATACCACCTCGGTACGGGATGAGTACGAGTATTATCTGGAGTATCGTTCCAAGGCTCCGGGGACGGGGGCTTCGGTGATCCAGCAGACGGGTGGGGTTCAGCCGAGGTAGGTTTGATGCTCTCACGCAAAGAGCCACCAGGTTAAACCTGGTGGCTCTTGGTACGAGAGTCCATCTCCTCCTTACTCCTTCTCCACCATCTTGTTCCAGTTCATCGGATCCCACAGGCTCCGGGTTTCGCTGGCGTACTTAGCTAAGGTGTTGAACTCCCGTTTCAGGGCTGCTGCATCCATACCTGCGGTGGCGAGGGGCATCTTCAATTGCACTCGTCGAGTCTTCAAGTCATACGAGAAGTAGGCGGTGCTCATTTTGCCATTCTCGCCGAGGAGTTTGGTCATCACTTCGGCTGGCATGCCCGATTCGGGAGCTTTGCCACAGGGGAAGACGATCCAGAAGTAGCGTTTGCTGGCTGACTCTTCGATATCGAAGGTGAAATTGTCGTAACCAAACTCACTGATGACGAAAAACTCAACGTTGGCCTTCGTATCCATGCGGCGTTCGAAGGTGACTTTGGTCTCTGTCAGCAGCTTGTGGAGTCGGCTCACTGATTCCTTACTGGCCGTTTCTTTTCTGGGGAGCGGGGGCAGCTTGGCGATCTCTTCCAGACTGAGCTTGCCGGAACTGCCGGAGCCGCTCAGCCCTTTGACAGGGTCGTCTGCCAGGGTGATGGTGCTGAAGAGGCCGGCGGATACGAGAGTCAGGGCGAAGAAGCGAAGCGTTTTCATGGGTAAACTCCTTGGTTAGTGGTGATGGTTGGCTTCGACATCACCCTCTACAGCCAAGGTGGATTCGTGTGACAGACATTTCCAGAAATTGTTCACTTGCTGATGACGTGTGGTTTTCTCATGCTGACTGGAAGTGAGTTCCCTCACCCCTAACCCCTCTCCCGTGGAGGGGAGAGGGGGAATTACCTGAGTGCCGATATGTCTGCCCTGGATGAACTACAGAAGAAATGCAACACCCGCTGGGAGCACCTGCAGGCGGCCTACCTCGATGCACAGCGCCGGCTTCTTGAGTTTGGCGATCTGGTGCAGACGGAAAAGACCGAATCGCAGGATATCAGCGTGGTCATTTTTGGCTCTCTGGCCCGCAGGGAGTGGACGAAGTTCAGCGATCTCGATTGGTCGCTCCTCATCGATGGCCGAGTAGACCCCCGGCACACAGCAGACGCCAACCGGCTGGCCAATCGAGTGGCCAGGGAGGGATTCAAGCAGCCCGGCCCCACCGCCCTCTTCGGCAAGCTGGCGATCAGCCAGAACATGGTTCACGAAATTGGCGGGCAGGATGATTCCAATCGCAATCTCACCCAGCGACTGCTGCTACTGCTGGAATCCTGTGCAGTTGACCGGGATGAAGCCCATCGTCGGGTGATTGATGGGGTATTGCATCGGTATCTGACGAACGACCCCCATGCAACAGCACCCCGCACGATCCCCCTGAAGGTACCACGCTTCCTGTTGAATGATGTGGTGCGTTACTGGCGGACAATGTGCGTGGATTACGCCAACAAATATCAGAACCGCACGGGTGAAGGCTGGGCGATTCGGCACCTGAAGCTCAGGATGTCGCGCAAGCTTATTTTCACGACGGGACTGTTACTCTGCTTCAGTTGTGATGTGCAACTGTATCCCGATCTGAAAGCCCGTTTCCGTGATCTGTTCAGCAGTGATGCCGCCGACCAGGCCCCGGTCAAGGAACTGGTGGAATACCTGCGCAATCGCTGTAGTCGTGGCCCGCTGGAGAGCCTGGCGGAAGTGTGCCTGCACTTCGCCAAGGCCAGCACCGCCAAGTCGCTCTTCGATGCTTACAACGAATTCCTGGGTATCCTGCGCGATGATAAACGACGTGAGGCACTGAGCAGCGTTGATCCCGAGAAGGCGGATAGCCATCCTGCGTTTCAATTGTCTCGAACCCTGGGCCGACAGTTTCACGAAGCCCTAGTCACGCTGTTCTTTCACGATCATCACCGGCTGGGCGAACTGACCATGCATTACGGGGTGTTCTAAGCAGACATGCACCCGATTGGCTTCTCCACTGGTTCCCTCGCACCGGGCAATACTCGCCTGGCTCTGCAGTTGCTGCGCCTGCACCACACTACCGCTGTCGAATTATCTGCCCTGCGAACCAGCGAAATGGAGGAAGTGCTGCAAGTGGTGCGTGAGGTGAAGCTGGATCAGTTCCGCTACATTTCATTCCATGCCCCCAGCAAGTGGAATGGCATGAGCGAGCGTGATTTCCTGAACGAAGCACAAGATATCCTTCACCGGGGCTGGCCGATCATTCTCCACCCGGATGCGATCAACGAGTGGGAAGCCTGGCAGAAGCTCGGCAGCCAGGTGGTGATTGAGAACATGGATGGCCGCAAGCCCGTGGGCCGCACGGTCGAAGAACTGACGCCGATTTTTGACAGACTGCCCCTCGCTCGTTTCTGTTTCGATGTAGGACACGCCCGGCAGATTGACCCGACGATGAAGCTGGCCCAGGAACTGCTGGAGGCATTTGGTTCACGGCTGTCAGAGTTTCATGTGAGTGATGTCAATGAACAATTCGCCCATGTGCGATTGGGCCGGGAGAGTATGCAAAGCTATTCAGCACTGTTGAAACAATTTCCGCACGTACCAATCATCCTGGAGACTCCGGTGACGGGTGCGGAGATGAGTGAACAGCTGGCATTAGCCACCGGTCAATGACCGGTGGTGGATTACATAACAAGAGATGTAATGGAGATGTAATGGCGAACGCTGCAAGAGAAGTGCACACTTCATTCGCAAGAACCACCACCGGTCATTGACCGGTGGCTATGTGTCATCTTTCCTATTTTACATTTCCTCGAAAAACTCCTCTAGCACACCTCCATAATTCTGCTATATGCCTCTCGTTCCAAGGTGGGGAAGGAGTGGAGTCATGCTGTTGAAACGTACCTGGATTTCGGTGACAACTGCGCTCGTGACGGGGTTGGCCCTCGGCTGGTTCCTCAATACACAGGAACCTGTTCTGGCGGGTGGCAGCACCGATCGCCACGAAGACTTCATCATGGCTACCGGCCCGATTAACCAGGCCTTCTCGAACAATACCCAGTTCCTCAATGCTGAACTCGATGGAGTGTGGGTACTCGACTACAAGTCAGGCAAACTACTTGCCACCACGATGAACCGCCAAACTGGAAAGACGATTGCCTTTGGTGAAGTCGATCTGGTGAAAGAATTCGAAATCGCCCCACGGGCCAACGTCCACTTCATGATGTCCACTGGCATCGTGGTAAAAGGCCAATCCGTACTCTACCTGATGGAAACCACGACTGGCAAAATGGGTGTCTATTCCATGGTTGCCAACGAATCAACCACACCGGGCTCCAACCCGGAACGCATCCTGATTCGCCGACATGATATGGTCAGCGTTCGCACCAGCACGGTTCCGCCAGCGGTGAATGTACAGAACCTGAACCCGCAGGCACCATATAATCCAGCCAATCCCGGGATGCTGCCTCAGCAGCCAACCATTCCCCAGATGCCTCTGGGTAATCAGTTCCCGCAGAATCAGCCACAGTATCCGCTCCCGAACAGTGGTGTCCAGCAGACGGGCGGGTTCAACGATAATGGTTTCAACCCGGGTGGCAAGTAACATTGAAGTCCAGGGTGCTGCTCAGAAGCCTTCGAATAACTCGAAGGCTTTTTTCGTATCGATTGATTAAGCAGTACAAAATGCCTTGTGGTACAATCCAATCAGATTGAAGAAGCGTCTTATTGATATCAGCCCCGCATCACTAGCGAGGGAAGCCTCACCATCGCTGATGAATCTGGCGAACTCGTGGGAAGCAATGCGACCATATGGTCATCCCTTGCCAGCGTGTCGGGCTTGAATGAAGTAGAAAATTGGAGTTTCTCCCATGCGTCGATCACTTCTGGCTGTGATGGTTGCTCTTCT
>CAYPJB010000421.1:0-4043 GCA_964410845.1 uncultured Bacteroidales bacterium
GTGCCTGGGGGAAGCGATTGCAGCCGATACGTGGGTGCCTACCTATCCGATGCTGGAGGCGATTGCCAAAGCGAAAGCCGACCCAAAGCAGGCGTGGAGCCTTGATGAACGAGGCTATCCCTTCTGGGTGCCGGGGTTCTTTGATGCGAACAGGAAGTGGCTGGAACGGATGAGGAAGGTTTGCGGAGGGGCGGTTGATGAGGAGAAGCTAGCAGAACATTCTTATAACTATGCTTTTTTAATGCGAAAGTACCAAGTCGAAACTTACCGTAAAGAAGTACCTCAAGGTGGGTATGTAATGAGCGTCCTTCGCGATTTTCCATTGGCAAGTATGGGTCTTATCGATTACTTGGGAAACCAAAAAGGCTATTCTTCAAAGCATGAGACACCCGAAATCCGAATCAGAGCACATGAGGCTGACTGGGGTTGGCACAGAGACTCTTGGCTGCTTCCGTTGACGCAAAGTAACAGAAGAAGTTTTGCCGCTGGTCGCGAATTCCAGGCAGAATGGCTGGCTTATCGATCTTCGAGTGCTGGCACAGGGAAAGTTCGATGGCTCAAACCACTGCTCATTGTCGGATCACCCTCGAATCTCCAGCCCCCAGAATTTGAGGCTATCGATTGGTCTGTATCTAAGCGGATAACTCTACCAAATCCAAGGCAACAACTACCTGCAAATTTGACACATCCTGAACCACTGCTGTCGATGAGTTCTCTTACGGTAACAATGCCGAAGCAAATGATAGGAGATGTCTTCCAAGGTTGGGTAGTCCCCAAAGAAGGAAATCTTGCAAAGCCTGAATCAATAGTTGTTCTGTCAATTTTGACAGAAGAGATTCTTAAGAAAATCGAAAGCGGTGGCTCAGTATTGTTTGTACCCAACAACAAAACTAACAGCCTACCATTACGTTCGCATTGGTTTCTTCGTGGAGCACCATTTCTCAATCAACACCATCCACTGTTCAAATCTATTCCGAATCTGGATGACTTACTAGTTCAAATTCAGCACTTCGACCTCGCCTCCGATGTTATCCCCGACATCAACTACCTCGAAGAGATCGACCCCATCCTGATGCTGTGGGACAACCACGACATCAAGGAAGTGAAAACGCATGGCCTCGTCTTTGAGACCCGCGTCGGCAAAGGTAGGCTGCTGGTCAGCGCCTTGAATCATCAAGGGGATACCAACGCAGCTGGCAAATGGTTGTTACATGCCTTCCAGAAACACCTCGACTCCGGCCCACCCCCTCGCAACGCCCTCAAACCCGAAACCATTGCCCGCATGCGGGCTAAGCTCAACGAAAAGAAGCTCGATCTCGTCACCAAGCCCTGGCAGTTCATGCCTGATGGCAAGAACGAAGGGCTGAAACTGGGGTGGGAGAAGCCCGGCTTCGACGACCAAGCCTGGAAGCCTATCAAAATCGGCCAGCACTGGGAAGGACAAGGCTACAACGCTCTCGATGGTTGGGCGTGGTATCGATTGACTGTGGATATCCCCAAGGATTGGAAAAAGGTACCCATCTTCTGGAACACCGAAGGCGTGGACGATGCATACGAACTCTATGTCAACGGTACCAGGATCGGTAGCGGTGGCGACATCCCCAACAAGAAAACCGCCTTCGAAGACCGCACTGCTCATGCCATCCCTGCTGACTTACTCAAACCTGGCGAGAAGAATGTGATCGCAGTGAGGGTATACGATTGGTACGGCGCAGGTGGCATCCATCGACCGATGAGTTTAAGCAATGTACCCATCGGGGGTGTGGATATTTTGAAGTAATTTTCTCTGTGTTCCTCAGTGTCTCTGTGGTTTAATTTTGAACCACAGAGACACGAAGGAGCACAGAGAATGCCAATCTCAGTAGAGTTGAATGAGATCAGTCATGCTGTCATTGGTGCAGCAATAGAAGTACACAAGCAGCTTGGACCGGGTTTTCTCGAATCCGTCTATGAACAAGCGCTGCGGATAGAGTTCATTGAGCGTGGAATACCTTTCACTCAACAACAGACATTTGCAGTCGACTACAAAGGCAATAATGTTGGCGAAGGTCGCTTGGATTTCCTTGTAGCAAATGAGGTGATTGTTGAACTCAAAGCCGTCGAAGCACTTGCACCTATTCATACTGCACAGGTGATCTCGTATCTCAAATCACTGAAAAAAGAACTTGGCTTGCTAATCAACTTCAACGTACCCATTCTCAGGGAAGGCCTTCGCCGCATCATTCTGACGATGGACCATCAACCTCAAGCCAACAACTAGATCGCCGATACAAACGCTGCACACACCGTGTCAGCCATGAACTTGCCTTCTTTCGTAAGCTTCACTGCTGTGCCATCATCATCCAGTAACTCTTGTGCAACAAACCGGCGGATCACATCGCCTGCCAGTTCATCAATCGACATCTCGGTCTGCTGCTGGAACAGCGGGCGGATGATGCCTTCTTTTCTTCGCAGGTTCAGCGTTGCAGTCTCTCGGGCATAGCTTTCAGGATTGTGAGCTTCACGCTGTTGCGTGGGCGATTCACCAGCCATGCACTTCTTGATGTAGCCATCGAAGCTGCGGGTGTTCACTTCGCGGATGAAGTTCAGATGCCGGGCAGCCCCGAGGCCGTAGCCGAAGAACGGCAAGTTGATCCAGTAGGCCTGGTTGTGCCTGCAACGATGGCCTACCGTGGCAAAGCTGGATATCTCGTAGTGCTCCCAACCCGCTTCGAACATCCAGTCCATGGCCAGGTCAAGCATGCGGCGTTCGTCTTCTTCGGTGAGAGGCAGGATCGATCCCTCGCGAACACTCTTCCACAGCTTGGTGCCCTTTTCGTAGGTCAGGCCATACGTCGATAGGTGATTGATGGGCAAAGCCAAGGCCCGTTCGAGGTCCATCTGCCATTGGAAGAGCGTTTGCCCAGGGGCTCCGAAAATGAGATCGAGCGAAACTGAATGCATGTACCCCTTAGCCAATTCGACCACGCGTGGCACTTCTTCGGCGATATGCCTGCGTTCCAGCACGGCCAGCGTGCGGGTATGGAACGACTGGGCTCCAATGCTGATGCGATTGACGCCGTACTCTTTCAGCAGTTGCAGTTTCTCTTCGGTCAACGTGTCGGGGTTTACTTCGATGCTGAATTCATGATCGGGATTGAGAGTAAAGCGGCGTTTTAATATTTCGAGAAGCTTTTTGAGTTGGAGCATCGGCAAGTGGGAGGGGGTGCCTCCACCGAGGAAAATAGTATCCACTTCATCCTGCTCGGTACCCATTTCCTTCTGCAAAGCATTGAGGTAAGCGTCCATCATATCATCCCGGCCGGCAACCACGGCAAAGTCGCAGTACCCGCAATGATGGGCACAAAAGGGGATGTGGACATAGGCAGAACGTGGGACGAGGGTAACCAACTGGCAATTCTCGAATGTTGTTGCTTGACAGAGGCCAATAGTGTCTGATACGAAGATAGTCTATGATGCTTGTCCACTAGTAAAAGTCCAGTTTCGCTGGATGGCATGGTGGAGACGTGGAACGTTTGCGCGCAAGAGGAGCATGCTGGCATGGCGACGAGTCAATTGTTTGCTACGAAATCTCTGGCCCAGGTTATGAAAGAGGAGGCAGGCGGTGAACATCGGTTGAAACGAGTGCTTGGCCCCTGGGCACTGGTGGCACTGGGCGTGGGAGCTGTCATTGGCGCAGGTATTTTTGTCTCAACAGGCAAAGCAGCTCATGAAACAGCTGGCCCAGCCCTGATGGTTTCCTACACCCTGGCTGGCATCGCGTGCGTCATGGCTGCCTTGTGTTACGCTGAATTTGCCTCGATGGCACCAGTTGCAGGCAGCGCTTACACTTACGCCTATACGACACTGGGTGAACTCTTTGCCTGGATCATCGGCTGGGATCTGGTGCTGGAATATGCAGTGGGCGCTGCGACTGTTGCCAATGGATGGTCAGGATATTTTCAAAATGTCCTTGGAAAGATAGGACTGTCTTTACCGTTTATTTTTGCGGGAGGACCGTACATCTATGACGATGGCAAGGTTCTTCCCAACGTCGTCGCCAA
>CAYPJB010000422.1:0-4034 GCA_964410845.1 uncultured Bacteroidales bacterium
CTCTTTACCATCACGACGAACTTTCACTTCAATGGTACGGCCAGCTTTCACCTGACTCACGGCACGATAACAGTCTTCAATGCTGTCAGACCATGTACCATCTATGACGAGCAGTCGGTCGCCCAGTTTCAGGCCAGCCTGCTCAGCTGGGCTGCCTGGGTAGAGATGTACCACTTCGACGCCGTCTTCTTCGTCTTCCTTTTCTTTCCCGACAGCTACGCCCCACACTGTTGTTGGCGAGAGGTAGAGCTTGCGTTCCTTGCTACCTGACATCATGGTGGACATGAGCGATTGCATGACATCACCAGGTTCGTACGAACTTGGTGTCATGGTCATGGTTTTGTTCTCGTAGTTAACCGTCGTGCGGAATTTGGCGAAGAACGGAAAGCCCACAATTCCTTCGATTGGTCCAACCACTTCGCCGATGGCAGCTACGGTTGGATGATCCATCACAATGATCTGGATGTCCTTGGCCTTGACATCGCCGACCTGAAACTCTTTGACTTTTTGCATTCCATACATGCCCATCATGGGGGTCATTGGTTTGCTGGTGCTGGATTCGCCTGTTTTGGGACTACTCTTGATCAGCCCGGTTTCCCTCGCCACTTTGCTGGAGATCAGCGAAATGGGAGCCCCGGTATCGAAGATTACCCGATACGGCCCTTTGCCATTGATCTTGATCAGCACAGCCATGTGCTTGGAGCCGATAATCTCAAACGGCACCGTCGCAGGCTTGGCATCACTGGGGACTTGCGGGCTGAGCAAGAACAAACTGAACAGGAAGTAAGGTATCATGAATCACTCGCTAGTTGACGTTCAACCGTTAGAAGCCACGTGCAGTTACTAGTTTCACAGTCTTTTTCTCGCCATCAGCACGTTCCAGTTCGATAGTGATTTCCTGCTCCACACCTACTGTGCTCATCACTTTCTGCAGCGTGGCAAGCGATTCGGTTGTCTTGCCGTTAACGCGCACCAACTTGTCCCTCACCTGGAGACCAGCCAGCTTGGCAGGGGTGTTCTCAATGACCTTCGTAATAACTAAAGTCCTTTCCTGCTCAGCAACTTCAATTCCCACGATGCCACGATAAACCAGTATCGGATCGCTTTTCTTGGGTACAAAAGCAGTGGCCAGCGAACTGAGGCCGATCATGGATTTCATGTTCTTGGTAGCCCCTTCACTCAAGCTGCCGAGTGCCACCGGGGCAGGGGGCGTCCAGTTGAGTTTCGTGAACTTCAAATGAGGTTCAGTAAAGTCATATTCGATCTGATATTGGGACAACACCGTGTAGCCTAGTACGCCATGATACTTGATGCCTGCTGCGTTAATCTTGTTCATGCCCACGAGTTGAAATGGCTCTTCCACCCGTGCCTTGAGTTTGTTGAGTTTAATTCCCCCTTCAATTTCCACAGTATCGAAAGTCTCCCAGAAACCAGCTTCCTTCGGCTCAATTCCCAGCTTTTTGGCGATCTCGTTGCCAAAATAGACAGCCGGGGCACCGGTATCGACGACGAAGTTGAATGGCCCTTTGCCGTTAATCTTGGCCCGCACTACGACGTGTTTGACATCGCTCAGGCGGTAGGGAACTTTAAAGACTTCAACAGCCTTCGCGTCCTGGGCAGCGAGAGCACAGGGTAAGATGAAGCTGGTGAGCAGAAATAGATAACGCATCGCTTGGATTGACCCGTAGAGTGTTACTTCAGTATATAGGGAACCCACTATTTCTTCTTGGCTTTGAACTCAGCAATATACTTCTCGGGATTGTCTTTGAATGCTTCTGCACAGCCAGAGCAGCAGACGTAAAAAGTCTCGCCTTTATAACTCACTTTCGTGGTACCCAATCCGCCAGAAACAACGCATTCCGGTGCGTTCGATTTGGCTGCTCCCGCCAACGATTCACCTTCTCGCGTCGCCCCTACCTGATAGAGTCTGGTGTAGAGTTTGCGCTCTTTTGGCCTGGTTTCGATCATGTACTGAAAGCGTATCTCGCCAACGAGTGACAGAGTCAGACGTGCATCTTCATTGCGTTCAATATCAATTCGCTCTGCTACCAGTTTCCGACCATTGTTCGTCAGTTTGCCAGCGAAAACCTGTTTCTTGCCATCAGAAGTTGTCATAACCATTTGGAACTTGTCATCGCCCAAGGCACGTAACTCGCCCTGGCTGAAGTACTTTCCTTTATCAATGGTAAATGTCAACCAGGCATCGTTGCCTTTGAACTTCCAGGACCAGCTAATCGCCTCTTTCCAAAAGCCTCGGGATTTCTCAGCAGCGGTACCCGTCCCAGGTTCACCGGTACCTCGCCAGGCACCGATCAGTTCCTGGAATCCTTTCAGAGCCTCCTTGGGATTCGATTTGTCATCTGGAATCGCCCCCCAACTCAACAGCAGCAGCATGAAAGTAGCCATCGTCTCTCCAACTTCGTGGATATGCTGACATTCTACTATACTAACACCAGCAACGATGAAGCGTTCTGAGTACATTCTGGAAGACTGTATGGTTCGGCTTAATAAATTCATGGCAGATGCAGGTGTCGGCTCTCGCCGTTATTGCGATCAGTTGATCCTGCGTGGCCGTGTGACTGTCAATGGCACCAAAGTAAATGAACTGGGGATCAAGGTCGATCCGACTCATAAAGTAGTGGTCGATGGCAAAACACTTAAACCCCAAAAACTGGTCTACTGGGTAGTGAACAAACCCAAAGGCTATCTCTGCACCAATTTCGATCCAGGTGGACGACCGACCGTTCTTGAACTTATCCCACATGTGGAAGAACGAGTCTACACCGTGGGCCGCCTGGATGATGACAGCGAAGGACTTCTGCTTCTGACCAACGATGGCGACTTGGCCCTCAAGCTTACTCATCCAAGCTTTGGCATCACCAAATCCTACATTGTTCTTGTCGCAGGCATGACGACAGAAGAAGAATTACAACGAATGATGACAGGCGTTCGCCTGAGTGAAGGCATGGCCAAAGCTCAGCACGTTGAACGCATTGCCAAACAAGGTAATGCAACGCTCCTGAAGATCGTGCTCTCGGAAGGAAAGAATCGCGAAATCCGCCGTATGCTCGCCAAGCTCGGCCACAAGGTCATGGAACTACGGCGAGTTTCGATCGGGCCCATCCAGATTGACCGACTGAAGCGAGGCAAATGTCGCAAGCTGAGTGCGATTGAACTAGCAGGACTCAAACGGCTGCTGGAAAGCAGAAAGAAAACACCTCGTTCACAGTCAAGACAGGCTGCTGCAAGCAGACCAGCACGACCAGTGCATCCGTCGCGATCTGATAACGATTAGAGCCATCATTTATCATGATGGCTCCTTTAAGCTAAAGCATATTGAACTATCCCACCACCCAGGCACTATCCACAGGTGTCCAGTTCACGAGTTCCTCGTCCTTGAACCAGAGAGCGATTTCCAGCGCTGCATTCTCTGGACTGTCAGAGCCATGAACCAGGTTATTCTGGATGCTTGCTGCGTAGTCGCCGCGGATGGTACCAGGTGCAGCCTTAGCTCCGTCGGTTGGACCAATGATGTTTCGACACACAGCGACAGCTTCGCGGCCTTCCCACACCATGGCTACAGTCGGACCACTTGTGATGAAACCTACCAGTGATTCATAAAAGGGTTTGCTGGCATGCACAGCGTAGTGCTTCTCGGCCAAAGCCCGGCTGGCGTTCACCAGCTTGAGACCCACCAGACGCAGACCCTTGCGTTCAAATCGCAGGGTCAGTTCACCTGACAAACGGCGTTGCACTGCATCAGGCTTCAGAAGAATCAACGTTCGTTGCATGGAAGTCGTGTATCCAAATAGAAAGTGTTGCACATACCAGCCCGACGCGCTAGCGAGGGACATCTCGCGACATATCTACGTCATTTACTGGCACAGTTAAGATATCTTACTGCTTGCCACCCAATCGTTCCAGCCCTGGGTCAGGCTGCCAGGCGTACAGAAACGTTGGCAGCTTGCTGCGATCAATACCAGGAATGCTGACCGGCACCAGCGAGGTGATTGGTGCATTCGGCGACGTAGCAT
>CAYPJB010000423.1:0-4018 GCA_964410845.1 uncultured Bacteroidales bacterium
ACGTGAGCTTGTTCATATCAGCACAGGCATCTCGAATGATGGCTTCGACATCCAGTGTGCCACGAATGAATGTAATGGTGGAATGCACCTTGGTTGCATCGCTGCTGGAAGAATTGCTGTTTTCCCCCTTGCTCTGCCTGCTTTTCCGTTCAATTTCATTGTTAAACAGGAAAGGCACCCAGCCTTTCCAGAAAACCACCGAACGAGCGCCGAAGTATTCGTAAGGCACCAGGCCAAAGTTGCCATCACGGGTGTGTTCGTACATGGCACCGTACATGCGGTCGTAGAACCGTGAACGTTTGACGTTCTGGACGAGGTACGCCACGACCGCGTTGTGGGCGGATTCACTGGGAATCTCGATCTGCTGCACGAGGACGCTGATCGCGCGCCAGAGCACAGCTTTGATCTTCGTCCAGAAGCCAGCGATGAGGCCAATGACGATACCGCCAATTGCCCCGCCTGCCATGATTTTGGAAAAATCCAGATTTTCCATCTGTTGTTGAGTCCTGAGTGCTGAGTCCTGAGTGCTGAGTATCGCTAGCTCCTTTTCCCATCCGTCGAGTGGAAAGAAGAATGCTTGCCAAACGCAGCAAGGACAGAGCCTTGATGAAGAGGATTGGTTCGCGCTAGGGGAATGTTTTGGGTGGGAACCAAACCAGACGAGGGGTGAACCCTCAAGAAGAAGCTGGCCGCTACGAGCCAGAGTAGCTGGAGCCGTCGTTCCCCACGGCATGCACTACAGCGAACATTATACGCAGCAGGTCAAGGGGTTTGCGCTTTGGATCGAGAAAAATCAGCAACATTTCCGAGGGGAACACGCATGGCCTCATATCACCCTTTCGAACTTCCTGCTTCACGCAGGTTCCTGGCTCGTTTACAGTGGGGTTGCAGTTCATGTCGAGGATGCCATGTCTAAACATGCGGTTCCTGTAGCGCACCGGCCCAGGCGACGACGTTTTTGGCCTTGGAGTCTGCTGGCACTGCTGCTGGTGTTGATCGTGTGGTGGTTCTACCCGAAGCACTACCGCTTTCGGGATTTGGCAGCCAGGCTCGACCAGTCTGAGCCGGGCTGGCGCTTCGATGATCTAAACCGTGCCAGACCTGTTCCCCCATCGGAACAGAATGCCTTCGTCTTCTTGAAGCCACTGGAAGCAGAATTGCCCACGGGACTGACTGGCCTACGGTATCGATTACAGACCACGCTATATGCTCCGCAAAAGAATCAGGAAGACACTCCAGTTATTGCCAGTAACGCTGAACTTGCCAGTGAATACACCGAATTACTTCAGCAAACAGTCAAACTGCGTAAACAACTCGAGCAACTGACTTCATTTCCTGCTGCCCACTATCAGGAACTGTCGTGGTATGATCAGGCTGTCAAACAATTACCGCTGAGTTACCCACGCCTGGACGAGTGGTATTGCCTGCTCGTGCTACACGTGGAAGATGCTCTGCGTGGACAATCAGCCTGTGAAATTGAAAAACGACTAAAGCTCCTCTTTCATCATCAGATACAGCATCGGATTCCGAACAGCAACTACACCACAGAGGTCGCCAAAGACTTCATCATTGCAGTCGCCCTCTTCGAGAGGGCGCTCGCTCAGTTTCCTCTGTCAGATGCAACACTGGTCGAGATTGACCGACTACTCTCTCCAGTGGATTGGCTGCAGATTCAAAAACAAGGCTGGCGTCGGATGCGAGCTTCGTCGTATGAACGCTGCAACAGCCTGCTGGAACACTGGTACGAATTGAGACAGGCTTCAAAAATTCCCAAGTTAGAGAAGTTGTTCCTCAGCATGACCTGGGACGACTACCTGGAATCCTTCACAACCTTCACTGAATACTATCACGGATGCCTGACGGAACCATCTACGGAAAGTCGTCAGGATTTCATCAATACGCTGCTCGCCAGACTCAAACCATACACCGAAAGTCCTTCGGATATCCAGATGATCCAGTTGTGGAAACGACTGAGGTACAAAGCGAGAACGGGCGCTTACTACGCAATCTCGAGACATGAAACGGAACACAACGAATTCCTTGCTGCCCAGGCACAGGTACATCTCGCACGTACTGCCATCGCCTTGGAACGCCATCGCCGCAAGACGGGCCAGTGGGCCACTTCCTGGGAAGAGTTAGTGCCCAAGTACCTGCCTGCCCCGTTGGAGGATACCATTCAACCCGGGTCGCCAGTCCGCTGGTCACCTGTTCCACAGGGGCTGAGTCTTCAAGCGGGACCTGACAACGGCAGTACATCTGGTACTCAAAAGGTACTCTTTCATTTGATTCATCGTTCAGCACCTTCCACGAAGTAGGCCATCTTCTCCGGCATGCTCCTTGCTTTCAGCTACCAGCTAGTCATACAGTAATTGATGCCTCTCCCGGCAATAACAGGTGAGTGAATTGACATGCCTCATGTAGCGATTGTGGGCGCCACGGGTGCCGTCGGGGCGCTGATGCGCCGAGTAGTTCTCGAACGCCAACTGCCTTGCGATTCGATCAAGTTCCTGGCATCCGCACGCAGTGCCGGGCAGACCATTGAATTCGCAGGCAAATCCTATGTGGTGGAAGCCCTTAGCCCCGAAGCATTCAAAGGGGTGAACCTGGTGCTTTCCAGCACACCCGCTTCCGTGAGCAAAGAGTGGAGCCCGATCGCAGCCGCTGCCGGTGCGTACGTCGTCGATAACTCCTCGGCCTGGCGAATGGATCCGGATGTACCTCTGGTAGTGCCGGAAGTGAACCCGCATCACCTGAAAAGGATTCCCAAGAAAATCATCGCGAACCCGAATTGCTCCACCATTCAGATGGTGGTTGCCCTGCAGCCTTTGCATGCCATCGCCAAAATCAAGCGAGTGGTGGTAGCGACTTACCAGGCCTCCTCCGGCAAGGGTGCCACTGGGTTGTTCGATCTCGATGCCCAAGTGGCCGCACTCGGACAGGGCAAGCCGGTTCCTGCTCCAACTGCTCACAAGGACCGTCTCGCAGGGAATGTCATTGCTCACGATTGGACCCTGGGCGAGGAAGGCTACAGCGAAGAAGAGATCAAGATGGTCAAAGAGACCAAGAAGATCATGGGTGACGAGACGATCCAGGTAGCACCGACTACTGTTCGTGTCCCCGTTCGTACCGGCCACAGCGAAGCCATCAACCTCGAATTCCACTCGCCCATCAGTGTTGAACAAGCCAAGGCTGCTCTGGCCAAGGCTCCCGGCATCATCCTCATGGAAGGTTACACCACAGGCCAGGTGCCAACGCCATTGATGGCAGAAGACCGCGACGAGGTATTCGTTGGCCGATTACGACCAGACCCGACTGTGCCCTTCGGTCTACAAATGTGGGTGGTGGCAGACAACCTTCGCAAAGGTGCTGCAACCAATGCCGTTCAGATCGCGCAGGAACTGATCAGGCAAGGTATCGTAAAGTAACTCATGCCTCCTCGCCCACCCGATTGGCAACTCCCTGTCAGTGTGACCCCTGGTCTTTGGGATTATCTCCACGATGAAACCCTGGCCAGGGAGTATCTGACCAAGGTAGGCGATTCACCCTTTGCACACGCTGATCTGCGGTTCGTGGCTGAACAGCTTCCAGTGCCTTGCAAGGTTATTGATCTAGGCTGCGGTCCAGGACGCAGCCTGCTGCCACTGGCTCAGCGAGGCTTCCAGTGTACAGGGCTGGATCTGTCGCCGCCGATGCTGGAACAAGCGAAAAAACTCTTCGATCAGGCAAGTATGACTGGTGCCTGGATTACTGCCAACCTCGGCGAAACCCTTCCAGTGGATACCGCCAGCTACGATGCTGCACTTTGCCTGTTCGGCACGCTGGGAATGCTGCAACCTGCCAGTGCCAGGGAGCATGTGTTACGGGAAGTACATCGCCTGCTGAAACCCCTGGGTAAATTCCTGCTGCACGTTCATAACCGCTGGCAAATCCAGGGCTGGCGAACACTGCTCAAGAACGATGTCGTTACCATGCCTGTCCATCAAGGCATCGCTGGCTTACAGATGAAGTTGTATACTCA
>CAYPJB010000424.1:0-4000 GCA_964410845.1 uncultured Bacteroidales bacterium
GAGGATCACCGGCACTTTGGCGCCAAGTACCAAACCGGCACTGTCGGCTTTGGCCAGGAATGTCAGTTGCTTCGCCAGGATGTTGCCTGCTTCCAGGTCAGGGGCAAGCAGGATGTCTGGATCGCCAGCCACTTCGGAGTGAATGCCTTTGGTCTTGGCTGCTTCATTACTGATGGCGTTGTCAAAGGCTAAAGGTCCATCAAGCAGGCCACCCTTGATCTGCCCCCGGTCTGCCATCTTGCACAAGCAAGCTGCATCAATGGTCGCAGGCATCTTCGATGTCACCGTTTCAACCGCAGCCAGGATGGCAACCTTGGGCAGAGCCAACCCAAGCGACTTGGCCAAGTCGATGGCGTTTTGGCAGATGTCCACCTTGTCTTCCAACGTGGGAGCGATGTTGATGGCTGCATCGGTAACGATCAGCACTTTGTGATAAGTCGGTACATCCATGATGAAGACGTGGCTAATGCGGCGACCAGTACGGAGGCCACCTTCGCGAGAGACTATCGCTCCCAACAGTTCATCGGAATGCAGGCTGCCTTTCATCAGCAGTTCGGCCTTGCCAGTGCGGACCAGTTCTACTGCCTTGGCAGCCGATTCATGACTGTGGACAGTGTTGATGATTTGTGTATTGCCCAGTTGCAATTTCGCTTCGGCTGCGATGGCTCTGATCTTCTCTTCCGGACCAACAAGGATAGGCAGAATGAGTTTCTTCGCCGCAGCATCGAGCGCACCTTCCAAAGCAGTCGCTTCACAAGGATGTGCCACCGCAGTAGGTACAGGCTCGAAGTTCTTGCATCGTATCAGAAGGTTCTCGTATTTTCCTGTGCCAGTATCGTGAGTCATAACTGCTCCTTAGCTTGTTTTGCGGCTGGTCCGGTCTCTTTAAGCAATAGCGTCAGAACGATGGCTCCAGCTACACCAATGGCCATCGGAACAAAACTCGTTTGGAAGTGTTCAAGTGTTTTCTGCTCAGCGCCACCGGAGACCAGATGCAGCAACCAGCCAAACACTGGTCCGAGCAGAGCGCTGAAAGTGAAGTTCAGGAAGTTGATCACTCCCGTAGCAGTGCCGGAGTATTCAGGTCGATTGGCTTCCTTGATGACAGAGTAAGGCAGCATCGCAGCACCGGAAGCAATCCCCGCTATCAGGCCAATGACATACGGAGGGAAGACACCCGGTTGACCGTAGAGCACCCAGACCAGACAAAGCAGCAGCACAGCTGCACCGCCCATGATGACTGGTTTGCGACGACCGATCCTGTCAGAAATCATGCCCAATAGTGGGCAGCCTATGATCCAACCCAACGGCACCATCGAAGAACGCATCACTGCGTCGCCATAGTCCATCGCATGAGCTTCTTGCAAAAAACGGACACCCCAGATCATGTCGAAGATGGTGGTAGGGATGAAAAGCAATCCTGAGATAGCACCACACAGGATCGATTGCGGGTTTTTGAAGACAGTTCCCAGCCCAATTATCGCCTTCTTTAGCCAGCCTGGATCGTTGGAAACGGATTGCGACGGCAGAGTCCACCATAGTATGGCCCCCAGCACCAGGCCGATGATGCCTGCTCCCATCCAGAACGCATTCCAGGTAAGACCACCAGAGATCATCGGGCCAACGACAGACTGCCCGGCCCAGCCACCGGCCATGCCGAACATCTGCGCGGCCCCAATTAAGGTGGCAGCCAGGGAGAGTGGGAAACTTCTACTGGCAATGGCAATGGCCCCCACCAGGGCGAACACGCCGCCTGCCCCTTGCATAAATCTTCCAACGTTAGCCGCTGCGACATTTCCGGTCGAAAAGAGGAGCGCCCCAACACCAACGCAAATGGCGCCAAGGGGTACTACTCGCTGAGGACCCCAGCGATCCATCGCGATCCCTGCAATCAGGCTGAAAGGAGAATACCCATAGTAGAACATGCCAACAATGGCTGAGACACCAAGCGTACTGACGCCCAGTGCTTCAGTGAGTTCCGGCATCATCACAGCCGGTGCAGAACGAAGGAGATATTGGTAGAAATAATAGACCGCAGTGAACAACCAGGCGACCACCGCGATTTTCAAACTGGAATTCATCGTGGTAATCCTTACAGGTTAATCACAATTACGTAGTGTTGGCCTTTCAATGAATACTGTAGAGGTCTTGGCGATTTCAATTACTGTTAAAAGTAACAGCACCGGTATTTCATTCAAGAAAATATCAAACGGCTTCGATCCGTATGCGCGCAACCAATTTCACTAGTATTATGCTATGTAAACGCCAGCGTAAAAGTGCAACGCGAGTCTATCAGCGAGTGCTGATCTAAAAGTGTAGCGCGTAACAGTGCAGACCGCTTAGTCTGGAGAGCTGCGAAGCAGCTCTTTAGACGAAGTGGGAGGCAGGAGTGTATCGCGCAATGGACCAATGGTCAGAGATTCGTCGTTGGGTGTTGACGAAGGAGTTGAGCAAGCGTCAGGCTTGCGAGCAGTACAGCATCCACTGGAAGACACCGCAGAAGATGCTTCGATACACCGAGCCACCGGGGTATCGACGGCAGACCCCACAGCCCAGACCGAAGCTCGATCCTTACCTGGATCATGTTCGGCATATCCTGTAAGCAGACAAGCGGGAGCCGTCCAAGCAACGGCACACGGCTCGCCGGATTTATCACCGGCTGAAGGCCGAGCAGGATTACACGGGGGCGAGAGCACCCTCCGTGAAGCAGTCCGGCAATTGAAGGAGCAGAAGGCCGAGGTCTTCGTACCATTAAGTCATCCACCGGGCGAAGCCCAGGTAGACTTCGGTCATGCCCAGGTGATCGTGGCAGGTGAGCGAGTCTCGGCTTCCTACCTGGTGATGACGGTGCCCTATTCGGATGCGTTGTTCTGCAGCGTGTTCCCGAAGGAATGTACCGAGACGTTCCAGGAAGGGCATGTCCGCGCCTTTGAGTTTTTCGGTGGGGTGCTCACCCGCATCAGCTATGACAACAGCAGGATTGCAATCTCAAAGATCGAGAAGCAACGGGGCAAGACCTGGACGAGTGAGTTCCATCGGCTGGTCAGTCATCACCTGTATGAACCCCACTTCTGCCGGGTGCGACGCGCCAACGAGAAGGGCGTAGTAGAAGAGACAGTCGGCTTCTCTCGACGCAACTTCCTGGTACCGGTGCCGCAGGCAGCGTCGTGGGAAGAACTCAACCGGGTGGTGGCTGATCGCTGACGTGAGGATCTGCAGCGGCAGTTACGCGGCCAGACGGTCAGTAAAGCAGTCATTCTGGAACAGCAGCGGGCGTCACTGCGACCATGCTGATTCATATTTCACGTCTGTGTTGTTCGGATAGTTTAATTGCACCATTTCGTGAGTGGAATTTCTTAGCCACCGATTCGTCCCCTTCCATCTATCCATGTAATTGGGTCGATCAACAATTGGCTGCTTGTTCATAGAAGCTGAGTATGGATCCGCTGATGTTCGGTCTTTATCGACCATGGCAAAAAAACGATCAACAACCTTTAGCAAGTTTTCGAACTTGCCTTCCCCAATGCCCTTCATTCTCAGGTAATCTTCTGCGTTCCCGTCGAGGAACTCTGCTGGTGATAAATCGAGGAGTTATTGCGGCAAATTTATATCAGTCCCTATAACAAAGGCTCTGAGACTTTTGGAAAAAAGGGGATGCTGCTGGGCAGTCTGGAGCCGTAATTTTGCGCGATCAAATCGAAGATCGTTGGAGTGTCTTCCATTGAATCCTCCGAAGTCCGTCTTGCCATCGAGAATTTACTTTAAGGACACTATGGCATTTTTTTTATTCATCCACTCAGGAAAGCCAGATTTAGTTCTTTCAGTGTATCAAAGCAAGTTTTTAGTTATTGGCAGCTTGCATACCTATTAGGCCGGCATCTCGCACCCAGCTATGCCAAGCTGCAGGAAAAGGTTAAAGATTGTTTCTCGCCATAAGTCCCTCAGCCTCTTTGTGAAGAGACTTATGGCGACAAACAATACGATTTTGAATGGCCTATGC
>CAYPJB010000425.1:0-3999 GCA_964410845.1 uncultured Bacteroidales bacterium
CACGAGAAGCGCTGCAGTGGGTGCTTCAGAAGCTCAAGGATAAGTTACCGGGCAAATCGCTGTTTCATGCGGTGCCGAGTTACTGGACTCGTGAACAGGCAGCGATCCTCGAAGATATCACCCGACATACAGGCCATCGTTGTCTCGGAACACTGAAGCGTGGCCTGGCACTAGCCGGTTCTTCCCCTGGACTGGTGATCGACGTCGATTCCTATGCTCTCACCATCTGCATCACCCAGTTGCAATCCAGAACAGGAAACCTTCAGTTGGAGAAGACCCATACTTCTACTGATCTGGGCTTGCCCATCTGGACGGAACGCATCGGCATGCTCGTCGCAGCCAGGTGTCTGCGTGACAGCAGGCGTGATCCCCGGGCACATGCGGAGACCGATCAACAGCTCTTTGAACAAGTTCAAGTGAAGTTGATTGACTGGGCCAGTCAGCAGGATGTTCGTCTCAGCTTGCAACTGCGTGACTGGCAGGAGGAAATGCTGTTAAGTGCAACTGAGGTAGCCAGCGTTTGCATGCCACTGGCCCAGCGGTGCAGCCAACTAGTGGCTCAGTCACCAGAGGTATCCAGCTGGTTTCTTTCGAATGAAGCGAGCCGATTGCCAGCTTTGCCGCAAGCGATGTACCAGAACAGTATGAACCAGCGTGCATTAACGGTAACGCCAGAGAACTTGTTGCCTCAGACCGTGATGGCCTGGGTGCAGCGGATCGAGCAGGGAGCTTTGTCAGCTTCGTCATTCTCGGACGTATTGCCAGTAGTGGAAGTGGTACAGGAGACACAGGCAGATACACTGCCCTTTCCGAAACGGACGGGGAAGAAGTAAGATGCAGTTGTCGCATAGTCAATCTGAACAGGACACTTGATGAACCAGCCTGCAGCACAGAAAACCTGGGGTGGCCGCTTTACTGGTGGTACCGATGCCCGTGTGGAAGCTTTTACGGAATCGATCAGTTTCGATGCCCGACTGGCCGAGTTTGATATCCAGGCGAGCCAGGCTCATGCCAAGATGCTGGCTCATGTCGGGCTGCTTACCAAACTCGAAGCTGAGCAGATCAATACTGCACTCGACGAGATCAAAGCTGACATCGAAGCAGGGCGCATGGCTTACACCACCAGCTTGGAAGATATTCATACCCACATCGAGCAGGCACTGATCAGGAAGCTAGGCGATGTCGGTCGTAAGCTGCACACTGCACGCAGCCGTAATGATCAGATCGTTACCGATGTCAAGCTCTGGACGCGAACCAGCATCGATCAACTGAGCGAGGCGCTAGCCAGGTTGCAGCAAGCCTTCGTGACGCTGGCAGGCATCGAAGGGCAGGTGATTCTGCCGGGCTATACCCATTTACAAAGAGCACAACCGGTCCTGGCCGCTCATTACCTGCTGGCATTTGTGGAGAAGATCGAACGGGATCGCTCCCGGCTGGCCGACTGTCGCAGGCGGCTCAACGAACTGCCACTTGGCGCAGCGGCGCTGGCGGGCTCGTCGCTACCCATTGATCGTCATTTCACTGCCAGGGAATTGGGATTTGACAGGGTCGCAGCCAACAGCCTCGATGTCTCAAGTGATCGGGATTTCCTCATTGAATTCGCTTTTGATCTCTCGATGATCGCTTTGCACCTTGCTGGATGGGCGGAGGAGTGGATCATCTGGTCAACGTCTGAGTACAGCTTCCTGATCCTGCCTGATGCATTCTGTACCGGCTCGAGCATGATGCCGCACAAAAAGAACCCCGATGTGCTGGAACTGGTCCGAGGCAAGTCCGCCCGGGTGCTTGGCTGCGTGCATCAGTTGATGGTGCTGGTGAAAGGCTTGCCTCTGGCTTACAATCGTGATCTTCAGGAAGATAAACCTGCTGCATTTGCAGCCTTTGATACCGTGTTGGCCTGTGTGGAGATAGCAGCCCCGCTCATTGAAAACACCCGATTCAACAAGGAATCCATTGCCAGTCGACTTCACACTGGCTTTCTGGATGCAACGACTTTGATGGAATTGCTGGTGAAAGAGGGGATCCCCCTTCGAACAGCACATGAGAGTGTAGGTAACCTGGTACGACTGTGCGAACAGAAACAGTGTCAACTCAAAGACTTACCAGCAGAAGCGTATGATGCAGTCCGCCCCGGTCTCAGTCAGCGGGTATATCCAGTATTAGGGGTGGAACAGTCGATTCAGGCGTTCTGTAGCGTCGGTTCGACCTCACCAAATGCCGTTCAGGCACAACTTGACGCTTGGCGCGAGCGTTTGGGCAAGTTAGACCAGATATAGGTGCCATTTATGGCAAACACCTTGGGGAATGGCCTCAGGGTGGTATGATGGTGATGCAGCCCGCCGGAGTCCGACGAGCCCATGGATCATTTCGTCTACAGGCAACATGCTCTGTACTGTGAAGACGTACCAGTCAGCCAGTTGGCTGAAAAGTACGGCACCCCGCTCTGGGTCTACAGCCAGTCTACGCTCGTACACCATCTCAAGCAGTTGCAGTCAGCCTTTGCTGAAGTCAACCCGCTGATCTGCTACAGCATCAAAACCAATGGCAATACCCATATCTGCAGACTGATGCAGGAAAATGGTTCCGGGTTTGATGTCACCAGTGCTGGCGAACTCTACAGGGCACTTCAGGCTGGTGGCACTGGCGAAAAGATCGTTTTTGCCGGGGCAGGCAAGAGCGATGAAGAAATTCGGATGGGGCTCGAAGCCAAAGTCCGCATGTTCAATGTCGAAAGCGAACCCGAACTGGAAGCGATTAACCGGGTAGCCTGCAAGCTGAACGTAACGGCACAGATTGCATTTCGGGTGAATCCGGATGTCGATCCACGCACACATCCCGAAACATCGACTGGAATGTTCGGCACCAAGTTTGGTATGCCCTGGGATCAAATTGAACGCATCGCCCAAGGGTTGCTCAAACATCCACGCCTGCAACTCGTAGGCTTGCACTTCCATCTAGGTTCGCCGATTCTGACGACCCAGCCTTATGCTGAAGCACTTGAACGTGCAGTACCACTGCTGCTTAAACTTCGAGAACAAGGCCACCCGATCAGCACCATCAACTGCGGTGGTGGGTTCGGCATCAATTACAAGAAGAATGAAGCCCTCCCTGCAACAGAGTTCGCCAAAGTCATCATCCCTGCAGTGAAGAAGGCTAACGTGCAACTGGCACTCGAACCTGGCCGTTTTATCGCAGGCAATGCTGGTATTCTGGTCAGTCGGGTGATCTATCCGAAAGATTCCGCAGGCAAGCGATTCGTCATTCAAGATGCAGCGATGAATGACCTGATTCGTCCCAGGCTTTATGGTTCATTCCATCGCATATGGCCGGTGCAGCCAGCGGCTGATGTGCCAGCGCCGCCAGCCGATTACGAAACTGAAATACCGAACACTCACACCACCGATGTCGTTGGCCCTGTCTGTGAAACAGGCGACTACCTGGCCCGCGATCGCAAGTTGCCTGATCTGAAAACAGGCGACCTGCTGGCGACCTTTAGCGCCGGGGCCTACGGCATGGCGATGAGTTCCAACTACAACGGACGCCTGCGTGCAGCCGAGGTGCTGGTGCATGGGGCTCAAACCAAACTTATTCGTCGTCGGGAAACACTGGAAGATCTGATCCGGTGTGAACGCGAAGTCTAGATCACTGGCAGTGCAAGAGGGTACTTCAATGAAGCGTTTCATGAATCTGCGAAGCTGGTTAACCGCCGGTGTGGTGGCCATCAGCGTGAGTGGCAGCCTGCCAGCACAGGACTTTACCGTGCCTTACAACAAGGCACCGGAATCAGTGCAGGAATTCTGGGCCGCTGCCAAGTACGATCTGAGCTTGGGCAATCATGCTCGTGCTGCCCAGATGTTTGGTAACTATTACGACAAGGTGATGGCCTTCGGGGATGAAGAGCAGAAGAAGTATTTCCTCAACCTGTACGACACGGAAGGTATTTCCCCTCTTCTCCGGTTGTCGACCATGCCCGCAGTCAAAGAAGTGAAGCGGAAAGAC
>CAYPJB010000426.1:0-3999 GCA_964410845.1 uncultured Bacteroidales bacterium
CAAGCACGCTCCTGCACTGTGCGGCTTCTGCAACCCCACCACCAACAGCTACAAGCGACTGGTGCCTGGCTACGAAGCTCCGGTCAACCTGGCGTACAGCCGACGTAACCGTTCCGCATCGATCCGCATCCCGGTCTACAGTCCTTCACCCAAGCAGAAGCGACTCGAGTTCCGTTGCCCCGATCCTTCATGTAATCCTTACCTCGCCTTTGCTGCGATGTTGATGGCGATGATCGACGGCATCCAGAATAAGATTCACCCAGGCGAACCACTCGATAAAGACATCTACGATCTGGAGCCAGAGGAATTGGCCAAGGTCCCGAAGGCTCCAGGCTCGCTCGAAGAAGCACTGGGCGCTCTCCGCAAGGGCCACCAGTTCCTCCTCAAGGGTGACGTCTTCACCCCCGATGTGATTGATACTTGGATCTGGTACAAGACCGAGAAGGAAGCCGATGCAGTGAGACTGCGTCCGCATCCTTATGAGTTCATGATGTACTACGATATTTAGTCGTCAGTGCTGAGTGTGATCAACGTACAAGCCAGGCAGAGATGCCTGGCTTTGTTTGTACCCTCTTTCTTGAAACATCTCACCACCCGCCTGAGTATCTACCCCGAAGTCCAACTGCTTCGTGGTGCCTGTCATGCGATCACTTTCTGCTTTGGGTATGTTGGTCCTGTTGTGGATCAACCCGGTTGTTGCTCAAGATGTTAATAAATCGACGTTGCAGTTTGCACCGAAGGACAGCGTTACAGTGTTCCAGTTGTCGCAGGCTCGGGTGGCGGTGGAGAAGGTGCTGGGCTACGTCAACCAGCTCGAACTGACCAAGTTCGATGAAGTGAAAGAACTGCTCAGCTCCACACCGTATCTGCGGTTCTATCGGCTCATCAGTCATCTCGAAGCGGTCTACGCTAGGCCCTGGCAGAAACTCCTGGGAGACCTGACCGATCAGGGTATCACCCTCGCTCTGGTGCCTGTCAGTTCCGAGAGGGACCCGCAGGTGATGGGAGTGGTGCAAGCCAGCGATGCTGACCTGATGAAGCGGGCCTTTGAGGCGGTGCTGGCAGTGGTGAAGGAAGAAGCCCAGAACAACGAGACACCCCAGGCCGTCAAACAAAAGGAACACCGGGGCGTGATGGTGCATTCCGTGGGCGACAAGTTCTTCATCGCTCAGCATCAGGCCCATCTCTTCGCTGCTACCCATGTCAGTTTGATCACCCATGCCATCGAACAACTGAAGGATAAGAACAAGCCGAGCGTCCTCGAACATCCCCGCTTCGTCATGGGTGAATGCCCCAAGTCAGCGGATGTGATGGGCTGGGGCTGGGTCGATGTGAAGCACTTCAAATCGAAAGCAGAGAAAGAGATCGAGCAGTTCAAGCTTCCTGCCAATGACCTCATCCCTCAGTTACTCTTCGGTGGATTGTTCGACACGATCATCCGCTCTGACCACGCCTGGATCACCTTGCGATTCGATACCCAGGGGCCGAGGCTCGAAGTGACATCGCCGATGGGTCGCGCCCAAGGTCAGGAAGGCGCCAAACTGCTGCACATGCATGACCCTGCTAAGGGAGGCACGCTGCCACTGCTGAATCCGCAAGGCACGCTCTACAGCACCAGCTTCTACTGGAATCTGGCAGATGCCTGGAAGGATCGGTACAAGCTCTTCAAGGAAGGTGCCCTCAAGGACTTTGAGGAAGGTGACAAAGCGGTCAAGCCTTTCCTTGCAGGCAACTCGCTCAGCAAACTCTTCGAACACCTCGGCGGCCGTCATCGCTTTGTCATCGCTCAACAGCGGAACACCGGCTACACCATCAAAGCCAAGTCGCCGCTACCTGCGTTCGGCCTGGTGCTGGAATGTAGCAACCCGGATCAGTTCGAGAAGCTGGTGAACCTGCCTCTGCGTGGTGCAGGCCTTGTCTTCTCTGCTGCGGTGAGCCTCAAGTACTTTGACGAGAAGCTGGATGGGGCCAAAATCTTCGGCTACCGCTTCAACGAAGTGGCCAAAAACAAGGCTTACGAACAGGCTTACTACTTCAACTTCAGCCCCAGCTTCACCCGGGTAGGCAACTACTTCGTGCTCAGTTCCACCCAGGAACTGTGCCGTGACCTTTTGACCGAATTGAAGAAGGAACCCGCGAAGGTGGTCTATGAAACCACCGACATGCGACAACAATTCTCGTGGACAGCACTCGCTGCCGCTCTGGCTGCCGAACGGGCACGGGTTGCTACCGAATTGACTCTCCGCCACGGTGGCAGCCCGGAACGCATCGACGAACAACTCGAACAACTACTGAAACTCCTCGACAAGCTAGGCTCCGTGGAACTCAACATCAGCCACAGCCCAGGGTTTAAGTTGGAGTTCAAGACGAACTACGCGAAATAGTCCTGAGTCCTGAGAATAGCCAAGTATCGGACTCATGACACACGAGTAACTATCACCACTCAAGTGTATTGTCTTTCTCAGGACTCAGCACTCAGGACTAATCCATCTTGATACGCAAGTCATAATCGATCAAGGATAACCATTCATGTACCTTTCTTACTCCGCTGACATCGATCCAACCTGGGCATGGGAAGCCTACGTGCCCTCGGCGAAGAACCCGTGGAACATCGAGAAGGCCGGGCATCTCTATCGCCGGGCGGCGTGGGGGGCCACGTTCGCGGAACTCGAAACTGCGGTGCAGCAAGGGCCAACAGCTTGTCTCGATAAGCTGCTGAATCGTCCGAAGAACGGGGCAGCGTTCTACACCAAGGTCAAACAACTCGCTGCGCCGCTGGTGGAAGGTACCGATGAACAACGGCTGCGGGCGTGGTGGCTCTATGTCATCACCAATTCGCCTGATCCGCTGCTCGAACGGCTGACGCTCTTCTGGCACAACCACTTCGCCACCAGTAACGCCAAGGTTCAGAACGTCGCCTACATGTATCAGCAGAACCAGCTGCTTCGCGAACACGCTCTCGGCTCCTTCCAGCAAATGCTGCATGGCATCTCCGAAGACCCCGCCATGCTCATCTGGCTCGACACCACCTCGAACAAGAAGGGGATGCCGAACGAGAACTACGCCCGTGAGTTGATGGAACTCTTCAGCCTGGGCATCGGCAACTACACCGAAGCGGATATTCGCCAGGCAGCTCGGGCCTTCACCGGCTGGGGTATCAAGAATGATCGTTACCACTTTGCCGCCAATGAGCATGATGCAGGTGAGAAGACCGTTTTCGGAAAAAAGGGCAACTTCAACGGCCACGACATTGTTGACTTCTGCCTGAAGACTGCAGCCTGTGCTCAATTCCTCGTCCGCAAGCTCTTCCGCTACTTTGTCAGTGATACGCTGGAGCCGAGCAATGCCCTGCTGGAACCACTGGCTGAGAAACTCCGTTCGAGCCAGTACGATATTCAATCGGTCGTCAGCATGATGCTCCGGTCGAACCTCTTCTTCTCACCTGAAAGCTACCGGGCCAAGGTGAAAGCTCCGGTGGACTTCGCGGTCAGCCTGATCCATCAACTGCAAGGACGTTCTGATTCGCTGCAACTGGCGGAACTGCTCGATCCTCTCGGCCAGCGTCTCTTCGCACCACCATCCGTGAAAGGTTGGGACGGCGGCACCGATTGGCTGAACAGCACTACCATGCTGCTTCGCCACAACCTGTGCCTGGCTGTCACCTCGACCGAAGACCGCCGCTTCTACAACCGCTGCGACCCGGCCCGTCTGGTGCGTCAGCATCTAGCTGGGAAAGCCGACCTTAAGCCAGCCACGGAACTCTTGACCAAGCTCTTCCTGCAGAGCGACATCCCTGCCGCCACGCAGGCCAAGATCGATGAACGCTGTTCACAGTTGACTGCACAGAAATATCCGGTCTACTGGAGCAAAGAGTTCATCGAAGATGCCCGGATACGATCGATCTGTCACCTCATCCTGACCCTGCCTGAATACCAGCTTGCCTAGGAGATACTGATGTTCACGTCTCGTCGCAGCTTTCTGAAATCCGCATTCGCTGGC
>CAYPJB010000427.1:0-3994 GCA_964410845.1 uncultured Bacteroidales bacterium
ATTCTGTTCTCGGCAATTGCTGGCTTTACCGCCTTTTGGCTTCAGCGTTCCGGTTCGTTGATGTATCGCAAAGCAAGGCTCCTCAGCAATCGCCTGGAACACAAGGCCGATTGGCCCCAGGAACTCATTCGCTGTAAAGATGTCCCCGAAGTGAAGGCATTTCGCGATGCTATCCGTTACGATGCCAGTCCTGCACTAAAATTACTGGAGCATACCCACCCGGGCGTTCGCATCGCTGCGCTTTCTGCTCTTGAGTTCCGCAGCCACTGGACTGTTGGCCAGACGAATGAAGTAATCAGGCTGATTGAAATTGATCGTGTCCCGGAAGTTCGTCTGATGGCCATCAAAGCCCTGGGTACGCAACGTGACCGTCGAGTGACGGAAGTGATTGCCAACGCTCTCTGCGATCAGGATGAAGATGTACGTCACGCCGCAGCAGAGATGCTCTTCTCTAAGTCGGAACGCCGCAGCCGCGACCGACGCTGGCAATGGATGCGTAATGGTGTTCGCCTGGCACTCTCATCCAATTTCATGACGGATCAAGGCCCCATCATTACCGAAGGGCAAACGCTCTCGAACGAAGCTATCAGTGATTTTGTCTCCTGGGTAGGCGATCGCGGTCCGCTGGGGATGCGTGCAGCAGAGACCCTGGGTGAACACTACGGCAGGCTGATGCGAGAGGAACCGGAAGAGTCTGCACGCGATATACTTTCCCTGGTTGAGAATCCGCAAACGCCAGCTCTTTTGAGAGTGCAACTCGCCAAGCTGATTTCCAGCGATTATAAGGGTGACCTGAAGCTCATGGAAAAGCTCCTTGGAGCTGGTAACCCCGTGCCACTCCGACAAATGGCAGCCGAGAAACTACTCATGCGAACCGGGCGCCATCCGGAAGCTCTTGCCACCCTTCGAGAAGTAGCCAGGCTGGGCAACCGTGAACTCGCCCTCGACACCGCCCGTATCGTGCAGCATTGTCTGAATATCGATCTCGGCATCGCCATTGGCCAACCGATGCCGCACCCCGCCAGCCCAAGAGCCGCCGACATTACCCGCAAGCTCCTCCAGTGGGCCATGCAGAGTGAGCCGAGCCAGAATGTGATTGATCTAGGACGATCGACGTTTTAGTTGAAGTTAATCGTCTCTTGTTGTTCGTGGACAATCAAATCTGAGTGGCTTCGTCTACAAAGATTGCACTTGTAACGAAGTCATGCCCGTGTTATCTAACGAATACGATCTAATGAATTAGATGAGAGGAGCAAGTTGATGGCAAGGCTGCCCAGCAAAGACCTCACCGAGCGGGAATTGCAGATCATGCACGTCTTCTGGAGACGGGGTGAATGCACCGCGCAGGATGTGCAGGACGAACTCAACAAGAGCAAACTTGATTTGGCTTACACCACGGTGGCGACGCTGGTCCGCATTCTGGTGGATAAAGGCCACCTCACCATCACCCACCAGGAGAAGCCTTTTCGGTACCATGCCACGCAGCCTTACGAGAAGGTGTCGGGGCGGATGCTCGACAACCTCGTCAAACAGGTCTTTCATGGCTCCCGCAAGCAACTGGTGCTTCGTTTGATGGAAGATAAGCCACTCCCCAAAAAGGAACAAGCTGCATTGCAAAAGTTGCTGGAGGAACTCGAGTCATGATGACTACCCTCTATGAAATGGTGACACAAGTACGTCAACCATTCGTCGAATTGATGCTGCATGTCACCTTCTGGGCTATGCTGGGTATTCTTCTCTACATCAGTTCACGGTGGATGATGCGAAGCAGTCGCGAACTGCTGCTCTGTTTCTGCCTGGGAATATTGGCCCTTTCACTACTGATTCTTTTTCCCATCAAGCTCTGGAGCCCACCTGCATCCTGGCAAACACAGGCACTGACGGAGCAGCTCTCCTGGCAGGTTTCAAAACAATTCGAAACTGCTGTGGAGAGTACGCACAGTGCTGAACCAGCGATTGCCCTTCCCGCTACAACCACTTTAAGTCTGAACCTCAATGAGTGGTTGAGCGTTTCCATCGGCATTGTTGCTTTGTTGGTTGTCATCTCACTGGCAAGGCTACTGCTAGGCCTGATATCGTTGGAATGGTGGCGACGATCTAGCGAGCCTATCGGCGATGCAACTTTGCTTGACCAGTTCGCTACGCTTTGCCAGCAGATGGGAATCACGAAGAGCATCAGCCTGCGGGTTACCAGTCATCTCGGTTCGCCAGCAACCATTGGCTGGTGGCGGCCAACGATATTGTTGCCGAGCAGTTGGACACTGTGGAACAATAGCGAACGGCAAGCAGTGCTGGCACACGAACTGGCCCATGTTCGTAACAGAGATTATCCCCTCTGGCTGGCGGTGCAACTTGCTGCTGCCCTGCACACCTACCACCCACTGGTTCGCATGCTGGTCAAGCGACTGCAAGGCGAACTCGAACTCTCTGCAGATCACCTCGCTGCCCCGTTCGCTGGTGGCACCACCAACTACATGCGTACCCTTTGTCAGTTGGCCCTTCGGCATGGATGCCGAGGTGCTGGCCATCTCAGCCTGGCACTGTTCCCGGTGCAGATTCCCTTGTCATGGAGGATGATGATGTTACGTTCACCAATGAAGACCAGGCGTATGCCTGGCATCTGGAGCCGTCTTTGTCTGTTGGGCCTATTGGCAACGCTGGCAGTGGTCATCTCAGGCTTTCGCGGGGCGACTGTGGCGGATGAGAAGAAGTTTGACGATGAAATTGTCTTGGTACCCTCCGGTTCAGAAAAGCCTGCAGATCATCCGAACTCTCGCGTAGCAAGTATGGAAATGATGATACTTGACATGAAAAAATCTGAGCTGAAGAAGCTGGAAATGATTCAGCAGGATGGTGCATACTCCGCAACACCCATCCCGGAGAATATCGATTGGGTCAAGAAGCGCCTGTCTGGTATCGCTTTCAAAGAACGTGTTCCAGCCTGCACGATATCTGTCTGGAGCGAGGCTCCATTTGGCATCTGTATCACCAACAAGGAAAAAGAAGGCAAAGTACTCTTCGTCACTCCATGCCTCACCGCAGATGGGCAAACTCTCGAATTGAAATCACGCGTAGAAACCATTCGCAAGAATCCCACTGCTGAAAACGGGATGGAGCAAACCAAGATTTATGAACATGCCAGCAACATGAAGCTTCACCAGAGTGCTTGCTTCGTGATGCCATATGATGCAACTGACAAACAGAGCGATTTCGTTCGGGTTACCTTTGTTTCCATCTCTTCGGCGAAGCCGCTGGATGGGGTGATAGTGAAGGCTGAGAATAAGCAGAATTATGAGATTGAGTTACGATTGGTAAGCGTTCGAAAGACTGTAATCGAAAAGTTCTGGAAAGAGAACGGGAACAACGCTGAGGGTAAGGTTGTACAGCATCAGCCAGTTCGAATTTACCCAGCTATTCAGACTGATAAATTCTTTGAATGGATTCACAGTGATTCACGGAGTTGCACCCTCTGCGCTCCTCGATTGATAGTCGAAGAAGGTCAGACTGCTTGCGTTACATCGAGTCAGGATAAAAACGATTCTCTGTCTTTCAGTTGCAATGTAAAGTGCTCGACGGATTCAAATAAGTTCCAGCTCAATCTTGACCAGACCATGACCGGGTCAGTTCCTCAGAGTTGGCTAGGCTTGGATAAAACTACACACAAGATGAGCTTCACTGCCGTATTGAGTGAGGATCAATTTTGCTGTATTAGTTATCCAGGGGAGAAAAAGCCTTCGGAAAGTGAAGCGATGATGGTGGTTACCTTCGCGAAAGTGAAGAAGGTGCAATTGACCAAATAACTCTACCAAACGGCTGGGTCCAAAAGAAAGGCCGAGTACATTCGCACTCGGCCTGCTTGCATTTGCAATCAACTTACTTCTTCACCTCATACTCCGCATCAATGACATCATCCTTGCCCTTGTCACTCGCGGGAGAGGCGCCACCTGCACCGGGGGCTTCGGGACTTGCACTGGGTTGAGCACTCTTGTAGAGC
>CAYPJB010000428.1:0-3994 GCA_964410845.1 uncultured Bacteroidales bacterium
CCAAAGAGCTAAGTGAATATATACGAGCAAAAAGGGTCTAGCTTATTATGGCTAGACCCTTTCATTTTTTGCCAGCCACAAGCCACATCCGATTATTTTCCTTTGAACAAATCCAATGCGATTCCAGTCAAGGCTTTTACACCTGTCTGTATCGTGGGAGCATAAACCGGTGCATACATATCCGAGTGCATGCTTGGCAGTGGAACACCAGTCTGTTTGCTCTCAGCAACTTTTACAGGATCACTGGTTCCCAGGAAGAACATGAACACTGGCACACCACCATCGCGACTGTAGCGGCTGAAGTCTTCGCCACCCATTTTGGGTGGTATCCTGTTGACGTTTTTCTCACCGAGAATCTTCGCTGCCGCAGCAGCACCGCGTTTGGTTAACTCTTCATCATTCAACAGACTCGGTGTGAACTCCGCCTGCTCAATCTTGATCACAGGTTCGGGCGCTTTTGCTGCCAGCGATGCGGCCTTGGCAATGCGTTCGATGCCCTCGAGCAGGTTCTTACGCACCGAATCCTTGAAGCTTCGCACCGTGAGTTGCATCTTCACTTCCGGCGGAATGATGTTGTGCTTGCTGCCACCATGAATGGAACCCACCGTTACCACTGCAGATTCCAGTGGATCGGTCTCGCGGCTTACCAGCGTCTGTAGATCCAGCACGATACGTGAAGCAATAACTATGGGATCGATCGCGTTGTGCGGTGCCGACCCGTGCCCCCCTTTACCTTTGACGAGGATATCCACACTGTCAACGTTCGCCATGGCCATGCCGGAGGTGTAACCAATCTGGCCATGAGCCATGCTGCCATCGGTGTGCAGGGCGATGCAGTAATCAGGCTTCGGGAATTTGGTAAACAGGCCAGCTTCAAGCATAGCCTTCGCTCCCATGCCTCGCTCTTCCGAAGGCTGACCGATCATAATCAGAGTGCCTTGCCACTTGTCTTTCAAATCCACCAGCACCTTGGCAGCACCCAGCCAGCACGTCATATGAACATCATGCCCACACGCATGCATCACGCCCACTTCCTTACCTTCCGCATCACGCACCTTCACCTGGCTGGCATAGGGCACCCCCGTCTGTTCAATGATCGGCAGGGCATCCAGATCCGTACGAATCAACAGTGTCGGGCCAGTGCCGTTCTTCAGCACCCCCACGATGCCAAAGCCTGCTTTCTCGTTGCCGATTTTTTCAGTAACCTCGAAGCCTAACTGCTTGAGTCCATCAGCAAGTTTCTTCGCTGAACGCAGTTCCATCGTGGAGAGTTCAGGGTTCTTGTGCAGATCGATGTAGGTCTCTTCCAGTGACGATTGATGTGCTGCCAACTTGGATTGCACCAGTTGATTCAATGAATCGCTGACAGGCTCCTGAGAAGACAGGCTGGTAACGGATAAAAGACCAACAAGAGCCAGGCTGGCCCAAAGCGTGCGTTGCATCGTCAACCTCAGTAAGAAACAGGTAGCTGAGATTGTATGTAAGCAAAACTGCAACGAAAAAGCCCTGCGAAACTTCGCAGGGCTTTTAAGAGCGGGCGATGGGACTTGAACCCACGACAGCCACGTTGGCAACGTGGCGCTCTACCACTGAGCTACGCCCGCATGTTGGTAACAGAATTATAGAATCGTCCTGAGCATCAGCAAGAGTTCAATGAAATTGTTCTTGAGAAGTTCGCTAACTGGCCTTTTTCAGGTCGTCATCAGCAGAGACATCCAATGTCGCAGCCAGGTTCATCTCACTTTCCAGTGAATCTATTGCTTTCACCTTCGATTCCTTGGGATTCAGGCAGAACAGATCATTCCACTCTTCACCTTTATAATTCCACTGCCGTACATACCAGTTACCGTTATCATCCCAAAGCAGGGGAAAGATAGCACACTGCTGGGGTTTGTACTTGAGGTGATCACCTTCCAGTGCCCCTAATTTGTGCAGGACGCATCCCTTGTTAAAGAAAACACACCAACCCTGGGTGACAGGGGCCATCGGCAACCCATTCCGGAATCGCCTGGTAACAATGCCTTTCTTTTCCACAATCGTCCTGGCTTCTGGAGTCAACAGCGGAAGAATGCGATGGAGGTGCTTTTTCAGCAGTTTCTGTTCGCCATCCTGCAAGCCAGGCCTACCATTCTGACAGCAAAGCCCTTCGCAACCGCGTCCGAAGGTGCATTCAAACGTCGCAGTATCGGCATTGAGAAGGGGAAGGGGTAATTGTTTCTTGCCTGGCTTCTTTGCCATGGTTGGTCAATCCTGATTCTGAAGGCATTACTAGTATCGCTACTCATCGACATTGCCAACACCGTTTCTTATGAAATTTGAAAGGAGTATTCGATGCCAGAATTGCCCGAAGTAGAAACGGTGGTGCGCCACCTGAGACCTGTTCTCGTTGGTCGCAAACTGACTGGTATTGCCCTGGGCAAGCATCAGCTTCGATCCCCCTGGAATTCAGCATGGAATGACGAAGTCATCGGGCAAACCATCGATGCCGTCGAAAGGCGAGGCAAATGGATTTTGCTTCGACTCAAGAAGACCCAAAGTCATTTGATTGTCCATTTGGGAATGACAGGCAGATTGCTGGTGACACCAGCAGTGGAACCACGAGCACTGCATACCCACTTCATCTTTCCGCTCGATCAAGGGCGTGAAGAGCTTCGCTATCACGACTCCAGGCGATTTGGCTCCGTCACCTGGGCACACCAGCACGACAGCTATCGTTTTCCTCAAGAAGCTCAGTTAGGCCCTGAACCATTTGAGTTGAAGCCCGCTGACTTCCATGCTGCGATATCATCGAGCAATCGATGTCTGAAAGCCATCCTGCTGGATCAAGCCATTGTCGCTGGGGTAGGAAACATCTACGCCGATGAATCACTCTACCGAGCCAGGCTGCTTCCTACCCGTCTGGGTACTTCGCTCAGCAAGATCGAGTCGAAGAAACTCTGCCAAGCCATTGTGGCAGTGCTGACGCGAGCCATCGAGAAGAAGGGATCAACCATTGCCAACTTCTACTATGGCGACGGCGAAGCGGGCAACTTCCAGAACGAGTTCCTCGCTTACGACCGCGGCAACCAACCATGCAGACGCTGCAAGACACCCATGATCGGCATCCGCCTGGCTGGGCGAACGACGACCTATTGCCCGGTGTGCCAGGTGTGATTTCACCAGATGCAGAAGATAGTAGACTCACGACATATCAGCAGTTAGTATGTGACCCTACGGGGCCGTAGCTCAACTGGGAGAGCGCCGCGTTCGCAATGCGGAGGTTGAGGGTTCGATCCCCTTCGTCTCCACTGCTACGAGTTTGCATTACACAGATTACTTCTTTTGAGGTGGGGTTTCCGGCTTGGCTGCAGCCTTCGCCTGCTCAAGCCTGGTTGCTGCCTTCGCCGTTGGCAGCGGTCAGTGCTGCCACCCGTTGGATGAGCAAACTTTGAAATCTCCCGGCACACAGTTCGTGCCGGGGTGCTGTTTCTATTCATTCACGCGGTTATTTAGTGGGAGCGGAATAACACGCTTTCATTACGGCCGAATCATGAACGCCCAGATATATGATTGCGTTCCATAGTTAAAAGGGTCCTTTTCTGTCTTGCCGCTTTCGCTTTGAATGACTTCTCCACTTGGTCCAAACCATATCCACACGTACCAGGGTTTCTTTCCTGTAAGAGTTGATGTCCAGAAAAGACCAGGTCTATTTCTTATCACGATATTACTGTTCTGGTTTACCCACTCAATCGTTCCATTGGCTATGGCAGCATGGAGTTCAGTAACTGTGGGCAATCGCCAATCATCGTAGTAGGTCAATACACCTTGGGAATTAAGGTCCCAGACTCCGAAGCTGGCTGCATAGTTCGTAGCGTATTGCCAGGTTCCACCTGAATCATAACGATGGTAACTCCATACCTTCCCCGTATTGGGGTCCTTGAATCCACCTTCCTGAGCAAAGGCCTGGCTGCAAGTCACCGCCGGCAGCCTGACCGGCCGCTTTGGTTCGACCGCC
>CAYPJB010000429.1:0-3965 GCA_964410845.1 uncultured Bacteroidales bacterium
AGGCGGTGCGAAGCTTCTACCTTTGGACGATTTTCCTTCCGATGTTGTGCGACAACTGCAGCAATACAACGATGCAGCCCTCAATGAGCAGATTGCAGCAGTCTGGTGCGTAGTACGTAATACCCCTGCGGATCGTCTCAAGACCATTGCCGCTTCTAAGAAGATGATTGCAGCCAAGAATACGCCTGCCCCCGATCTGCATCTGGGCCGGGCACTCTATCAGAAGACCTGTGCCCAGTGCCATCAACTCTTCGGCACCGGTGGCAAGGTCGGGCCAGACATCACCGGTTCCAACCGTGCTAACCTCGATTATTTGCTGGAGAACATCTACGACCCGAATGCGGTCATCCCCAAGGAGTATGCTGCGACGTTCTTCATCACTAAAGATGGTAGATCGATCACAGGTATCGTGAAGGAACGCAGTGCCAAGACGGTGACCATCGCTACTGCTACTGAAACGCTGACGCTGCCGGTGGATGACATCGAAGGCGAGAAGCCTAGCGAAGTGTCGATGATGCCGGAAGACCAGATGAAGCCTTTCAGCGATTTCGAGGTACGGTCGTTGTTTGCCTACTTACAATCGCCTGCTCAGGTGCCGATGCAGGCAACGCAGGATAACGCTGCCAGCTTCTTCAATGGGAAAGACCTGACAGGCTGGGTCGGCGATGCCAAGCTGTGGAAGGTGGAGAACGGCGAGATTGTGGGTACCAGCCCGGGCATCAGGAAGAACGAGTTTCTCAAGAGCGAGATGATGGTGGGCGACTTCCGTTTGAGTTTGAAGATGCGTTTGAAGCCGAACAAGGAGAACTCCGGCATCCAGTTCCGCAGCGAGGCCCAGGCTGGTGGCGATGTCAAAGGTTACCAGGCCGATGCGGGCCAGGGCTGGTGGGGCAAGCTCTACGAAGAGCATGGCCGAGCGCTCCTCACCAAAAACGATGGCGACCAGTTTGTGAAGAAGGACGACTGGAACGACTACGTCATCGAAGCGAAGGGGTCGAAGATCAAGACCTGGATCAACGGCAACCTGTGCGTGGATATCGATGATCCCAAGGGTGCCACGAAGGGTATCGTGGCCTTCCAGATTCACAGCGGCGGGCCGATGGAGGTTCGCTTCAAGGATGTGAAGCTGGAGGTGCTGAAGTAGTGGAAAGTCATCCGGGATGGGTGCCATGGTTTCGCCGTACTCGGCGTAACCATGCTAAGTTATCATCATTGAGTGAAATATGGAACCCAGTGACACTCGCGCTCTACGCCAACCCATTCGCCATCACCTATGGTGGCGATTGCTGGTGTGGCTGATTGCTGGTGTAGTGGGGGTGGGCAGTTGGATCTTTGCAAGGTCGCAGTTGGGGTACAAGCCGCTGTATGAGTTGGCGTTGCCATACTCTGCAGTTCAAACAATTGGACCTTGGCTGTATATTGCCAATTCGAAAGAACAGTTCAGGCGACTGGCAGATGGGGAGCTTGTTGTTGAACGTGACAGGCTCCACCCGCACGGTGAATTGATGACAATACCGGGTAGGGATACTACACTGCGTACCCGGACTTCATCTGGCTCAAGGGTCTATGAGGTTTTTGATCCTGTATTTGGCAAGACAGGCGAATCATTATTTGTCGATCGCAAATACTCACGATTGACTACTTCTCAGTCTAAGAGATACGCTGCAAAAATTACACTGTTAACGCTGCATCCCTTTCAGTATCTGGCTGCCACCAATCTTGCTACACTCTTCACAGCCGATTTGCTACAGTTCATGAGTGCTGAAGAGAATATTGCTCCAGTGTCGTCCATCCCACTCGTGGAAGTGATTGAAATCGCCACGGGGAATGTCATCCATCGCTGCTCCTTGCTTCCCCCGGGTGATGGTATCAATCATCCGGTCATCGTGGACGATGGTGAGCATCTGCTCATCAACAGCTTCTTCAATTCGCGAGTGCTGGGGCAGTACCTCAACAAATACAACACCACTCCGGAACAGAAGGCTATCGTTGGCAAGAACATGCCAGGCTTACGACTGTTCAACTGCCGAACTGGACAGTTGGTGAAAGAGTGGCCTGATCTGAAGGCTGTCAGTATTGACCGCATCAACGAAGAGTTGTTTATCCTCCATGACACTGAACGAGAGCCAATTCAACTGTGGGCTGGTAGCGGAATGCGTGTTAAACCACGTTGGCAGGTCTTGAATGCGAAGACTCTGGAAATCATTGATCTCAAGCTGCCTTACACCTCTTCGATGGTATTCACGTCTCCAATGGCATCAGGCTATCGACTGTTGTTTGAAGAACTGATCATCGAGAATAATTCGGTGATCGAGACCAGGTATTCTCTGCAAGAACGAAGTCTTGCGGGAGAACTGTTGCATGCAAGTAGTTTTACACGAAAGCAACATCCCGAGATTCAATTGGTTCCTCAACAACCATTAATTATTCTTGGTGAACCAGGTTACGGGTTCAATCAAACCGTAGCGAAACTGGCGGAACGTATCCCGTGGGCCAAGCGAATTCTCGGCTTCTACTACATAGGCAAACTCGTCGATCTGCAAACCCTTGAGACATTGATGGAGGTGAATTACCTGGATCAAGGCATGTTCCCATCTGAAGATGGTCAGTACCTTCTCGTTCATGACATGCATGACAAACCGAAAGTCCAGCATCACCTTGCTGTGTATCGTTTACCACTTACCCCCCTCCCCTGGTGGTCCACCTGGCTGCCTCGCCTGTTTGGTTTCGTCCTGTTCCTCAGCATCCTGTACCTTGGTCTGCGAAGAAAACGGCTGCGACAGGCAGTTCCCAATTGATATCAGCGTTGAAATCATCTACACTTGTGGTCTCTCCCCCTGCGAGACCACCTGCATGCTCCCCCGCTTGAGCGTTTGCATGGTTGTTTGGATCGGCTTGCTTGCGTACTTCCCACCTGCGATCCTGGCTAACCCTGCTAACAAGAAAAGTCTGGAAACCTGGCTCGGGCCGTTCCTGAAACGTCCGGTTACCTGTGTCATGTGCCATCAACCCGATGAGCCCGGCACGAAGCCCAGTCTGGACGAAGTCGATAAGCCCCACAATCGCTTCGGCAAGCGGCTGGTGCAGATTCGCCGAGAACTGGCTGCTCAGAACAAGCCCTTCGATCTGGAAGCACGGCTATCAGCAATTGCTCAAGAAGACAGTGATGGCGATGGGGTAACGAACCTCAAGGAACTGCTGGCTGGGTATCTGCCTGGCGATGCTGGGAGTAAGCCGAGTGCGGCAGAACTGGCTGCGCTCGAACCTAAGCTGGTTGATTTTGCCAGGTATCAGGCCCGGTATCGCTGGAGGCCTTTTGAGGCGGTGGTGCGACCCGCAGTGCCTGTTCTTAGCGATCCTCAATTAACGAATCCAATAGATGCCTTCATCCATCAGGAGAGAAGGGGACAGCAACTGAAATCCCGCCCCGAAGCCAGCAAGGAAGTGCTCGTCCGTCGGCTCTATCTGGATTTGACAGGCCTGCCTCCTTCCATCGAGGAGAGTGCAGCATTTCTGCAAAACCAATCGCTCGATGCTTATAGCAAACTCGTCGATCACTTGCTGGCATCGCCACGTTATGCTGAGCACTGGGCTCGGCATTGGATGGATGTGTGGCGGTACAGCGACTGGGCGGGCTATGGGGCGGAGATTCGGGAGAGTCAGCCTCATATCTGGCGCTGGCGTGATTGGATTGTGGATGCGGTGCAAGCGGATAAGCCTTACGACCAGATGATCCGCGAGATGCTGGCGGGCGATGAACTGGCCCCGGATGACGACAAGACCGTGCGGGCGACGGGCTTCCTCGTTCGCAACTGGTTCAAGTTCAATCGCAACGTCTGGCTCGACAGCACCGTTGAGCACACCAGCAAAGCATTCCTCGGCGTCACCGTCAACTGTGCCCGCTGCCACGATCACATGTATGATCCGATCAAGCAGACCGACTATTATTCCTTCCGTTCTTTTTT
>CAYPJB010000430.1:0-3949 GCA_964410845.1 uncultured Bacteroidales bacterium
GGCCAACGTTTGTGCGGAAGGTCTTGCCACCATCCTGTGACCAGTGCACCGAGACGCCACCCACGAAGATGGTGTTCTCATTGCTGGGGTCAACACGGATGAGGCTGAAATACATGGGACGGGGATTCAAGCTGTTGACGCGTGTCCAGCTTTCGCCGCCATCAGTGCTCTTGTAGATGCCGCCATACTCGTGGCCATCCGGGCCCTGACGTTCCTGAATGTTTTCGCGTTGGCCGCCATAATAGGCTGCGTAGGGGCGAGTTCGCGTGGGGCCACCGGGGCCACCGAAAGATGCTTCACCGCCGCCTGTGGTACCGGTCGTCATGCCTGCAACATTGGCCGGACGTGCGATCAGTGCGATTTCCACTTCCTTGGTTTCGCTGCCACGCTTGTACTTGAGTTTGATCTTGTCACCGACCTTTTTGTCACGAAGACGAATGACGAGTGCCTGGTAGCCAATGAGCTCCTTGCCATCGAGTGCAACGATGACATCGCCAGTTTTCAGTCCAGCCTTGTCTGCGGGGCTGTCCTTGGAGACTTCGGTGATCTTGGCACCTGTTTCATCACCCTCTGCGTTCTGTCCTTGAATACCAAGGTAAGTCGCTGGGGCTGCTGCCTGAGTAGCAGGTGGGGTTGTAGTCGCAGCAGCTGCTCCGCCCCCAGCACCGCCACCACCCGGACCTTGACGCTGCTGGCGTTCCATCAGGGTGATTTCGACTTCCTTGGTGATGTTACCGCGCTTGTACTTTACTTTCAGCTTGTCGCCAACCTTCTTGTCGAGGACGATATTGGAAATGTCTTCCATCTCCGCGACTTTCTTGCCATCCACTTCCAGGATGATGTCATCGGCCTGCAAGCCTGCTTTAGCTGCAGCGCGTTCCTCTCGAACCATGGCGAGCTTTACGCCACCTTCAGCAGCCTGGCCGAACGCGCCGATGTCCCCCATGCCCACACCTTCAGCTGGGGGCTTGCCCATGCCGATCTTCTGGCAGTCGATGATCGCATAGATAACCTTGGAATTCTTTCGGAAGTAATCGATGCCGATTCGGCCAAACTGGCTGCTGGGCAACCCCTTGGTCAGCTTCTTGGGAGCAGTCTTGAAGCCATCGGTAGTCTTGTAGAGACCTGCGTTCGGCCCCCACTTCACAGCGGGGTCGTAACTGTCGTACCCTTCGCCAGCGTTACCACCGATGAACGAATCGAATTCATCACGCTTGCGTTCCCACATGGCGACGATTAGCGTGTCGGGGTTGCTGGGATCCATCTGCATGTCGATGACGCCTGTCTTGTCATCGAGGTAGAAGACCTTGTTCCACGTAGCACCGCCATCCGTGGTTTTGAAGACACCACGTTCAGGATTGGGACCATAGCAACGGCCCAGAGCGCCGACATAAACGGTGTTGGGATCTTTTGGGTGAACGATGACCTTTCCAATCTGGTAAGTCTCTTTCAGGCCCATGTGCTTCCAGGTTTCGCCACCATCGGTGCTTTTGTAGACACCGTTGCCGAAGCTGACCGAGTTACGAGGATTGGCTTCACCAGTACCAACCCAGACGATATTGCGATCCGAAGGAGCAACGCAGACATCGCCAATGGAAACGGTTTCTTCCTTGTCAAACTGGTGTTTGAAGGTTGTGCCATAGTTATCCGTGCGGAGCAATCCGCCGGAAGCAGTTGCGACATAATACGTGGCAGGGTCAGCTTCAAAGACGCTGATCGCGGTGATACGGCCCGACATGTTGGCTGGGCCGATACTACGCCATTTGAACTGCTTGGTGTAGTCGATGGGAAGTGTCAGTGCCGTTTCCTGCTTGGCGGTTTCAGCCTTGGTCGAAGCCGCCTTCATCTCGGCAAGCTTCTTCTGCATCTCGGCAATCTGCTTTTCCATCTCCGCCACCTGATCTTGCTTGGGTGGCTGTTTGACAGATTCTTGCTTGGTATCCTGGGCAATGATGAGGCAGGTGGTCAAGAGACCGGCACATGCCATAATCCAACGCTGGCGAATCACGATGGCTCTCCGGGTGGCTAATCAGGTGAATAAGTACGATGTGGCGATATTAACCGACGGAAACGCAAAAGTCTCCCAACTTACCTTCTCTACCATCTTCTTCTCATAAAGATGTAACGAGTGTAGGGAATGTAGGGTTGAGCTTACGCAGAGCGACGATATTTCTGGGCTGGAGCCACTGTTAACAAGGCATCATCGAGAAAGGAACGGTATTCCCAGGCGGAGCCTATCCAGTCTTTTGCCTCGGGAACGCTATCCGCCAGTGCACAGAGCTGGCTGCGAAGCGTATGGTACCGTACTGTGGTTTGCACTGGCTGAAAACTTGTTTCTGTTGTCAGACCCAGAAAACGGGAGTAGTAACGATCAGTAGCCAAACGATGACCGTGCTCAGCAAGAAAACGGAAGCAGGCTGCATCATCGATTTCACGTCTGGCGATAGTAGGTTGTACCACCGCTTTCACAAATGGCGTGTAGACCACCTTACTCTGCATCTTTTCTGCTATTGCACCCAACCATGCTGGAAGCAGGGGATCTTCCAGATCGCAACCAGACTTTTCGAGCACAGTTCTTAGAAACCCGCCCTGGACCATGCAGAAACGGGTATCGACCGATGTCACACATCGTTGTAAACAGAGACCACCCTGGCCCGTGATATAGTTCTTCACCTGCAGGCCGTGATAAGGTGAATCGAGCAGACCATTCATTCCCCAGGCCAACCCGGCACTGATGACCATCTGTTCCTCATCATGCAAGGTGCCTCCCGCCAGCACAGCTGATGGGCATGCTTCAACGATGCTCATCCATTCCTCCACGAAATTCAACGTAGTGGGAAGGACGTTGTCAGCCAGCAATACTAGCCACGTGTCGGGAGCAATGCCAGCCAGCGTTTCAGTCAGCATCTCGCTCGATTGCAATCTGATCACTTCACTGATATTCGGGCATACCTGCAGTCGATGGCGTACCACACGCCGGTGTTTCGCTTCACCAGTGGGGAAGAGCAGCAGTGGGACTGGCTTCGCTGTTGCCTGTACTCTCCAGCAGCCTGCATTGCCGGGCAGGGGATTGGTACGGATCGATATCTTGCCCCTTAAACCAGTGCGCGACAGGTGGTTTGTCAGGACATGCTTTTGATTGGCTGTCACATACGGCTTGGCATCAACACCATGCAGTGCTGTTGATTGAGCATGCATTCGCCAACTGTAGACAATTTCGGGAATATGTAACGGTTCATACCCGGCACCCAGGAAACGACAGAACGAATCGCCATCAGGCGTACCTTCCGCCTGGGGGTCGGTATAGACCCCCAGTTGCCAGGCAAGTTTACGGTTCATCACACCCTGATGGGCAATGTAGCAGGCATTCAGAAAGAGCAATGGATCCCAATCGGGTTTGAAGGAAGGCAATCCAGGTGTGCCATCGGGAAGTAGCTTATCTTCGTCCGTGTAGGCAATTGCAGGCCAGTCACGGGCCTGCAGGCAAGCAGCTATCACCCGCAGCGCATCGGGGTAGAGTCGGTCATCATGATCGACGGGCAGCACATACTCGTTGCAGGCATGTTCGAGGGCAAGCCGCATGCCGCCGATGATGCCCCGTGGTTCTTCCGCTTTCACCAGCTTTACCCGAGGATCACGAGCGAAGTGTTCCATCAGGTAGAGCACATCCCGATGCTGGCAGCCATTATCAACGATCACCCATTGCCAATCGGTGTGATCCTGTGCCAGGATGCTTCGACCGAGTACACGGAAATACCCGGACGGCGGATCGAAGACTGGCGTGATGAGCGAGAAGAGCCCGTTTCGAGCGACAGCAGGGTAGGCTTCCTGACGCGCTTTCAAGCGACGTGTGATCCAGGTAGGGTAGGGTACGACATCTGGCTCATGTCGTTTTTTCGACACTGGTACTGCGTACCGGCGCAGCCGGGCCAATCCTCGACGTGCCATA
>CAYPJB010000431.1:0-3936 GCA_964410845.1 uncultured Bacteroidales bacterium
GACATGTCGGCGGAGCACCTGCCCTTCCGGAACCAGCGGATGGTCAAAATCATCAGAGGGATCATGCTTCATGCCCAGTTTCTCCATCACCCGGCGCGACCGCTGATTGAGTGGCGAGGTAAAGGAGAGGATTTCTGCCAGCCCCAGGACATCGAAGCCATACTGCAAGGCAACCCGGGCTCCTTCGGTCGCGTAGCCTTGCTCCCAATACTTTCGACCAAGCCGCCAACCAATTTCGACACAGGGCGTGAAGCTGGCAGTGAAGCGAGGATAACAGAGACCGACAAACCCAGCGAACTCCGTGACCGTGGGAATCTCGACAGCCCAGAGGCCAAAGCTATGCTTGGCAAAGTGAGCTTCGATCCGATCCACCATGGCTTCGGTTTGTGTGACATCGAGAACGGACGGGAAGAATTCCATCACCACAGGATCAGCATTGATCGCAGCGAACGGAGCACGGTCACTTTGTCGCCAGGGTCGCAGCAGAAGCCGGGGAGTGGTGAGAGTGTCCATGTTGGCTATTATTTTTCAACCCCTGCCGCCTTCATCATCTCATCAATCGTTCCCGTGGTAATCGAGTGATAGCCGGGACGAGCCTTGGCGTAGATGGCTTTCGCCCGTGCCTGACCTGCAGGGGTTTTGAGCAGTGCTTCATAGAGCGGCTTGACATAGATGCGTCTGCCAATGCTGACGAGGAACGACTCGACTCGCGGATATACAGGTTCGTAGTTGGCGCGGATGGCAATCTCGAGCCATTGGCATAGCACTTCGTTATTACCGGTCTGAGTCAGGTGGTAGGCGTCGTCGAGTTCCTGGAGTTTCCGGGCGGTGATGTTTTCAGGAAGCGAACGGAGGAAGAAGAGCCACTCCTGAGTGCCCCACTTCTTCACTCCCAGTTCGCTAACTGGAACAGCTTCTGCAATCCAGCGTTTGGCCATATTCTCTGCCTGGGACAATGCTGGTGAAACAATCGCTGGCACACCCTTGGGCAAACCAGGCTGATTGATCCATTCATCCAGCGGGAATGCCTGGGCCAGTGTCTCATCCTTGTTCAGCAATTCCGACTTGAGGTAGTTCACGAAGTCTGCAGTCACCACGCTCTTGAACGCATGCTTGGCGAACCAGCCCTTGAGGAATGCATCGAACCGTTCACGACCGATGAGCTTTTCCAGATGCAGCAGGAACAGAAAGCCTTTTTCATACGGGATATCGGTAACGTTCTCATCGGGATCCAGACCATCCAGGTTGATGTGCAGTACCTGCTCCTGAGGCTTCATTGTCTTGAGCGACTTCTCCAGGAGGTTGCGGCCAATCTGCGTTTCCATCTCGGCACGAGCCTTCCCATAGACCTTCTCCAGAATGCGGCGTTCGAGGTACACCGTGAAGCCTTCGTTCAGCCAGAAGTCGCGCCAGGTGGCGTTGGTAACGAGGTTGCCTGACCAGGAGTGTGCCATTTCATGTGCAATGAGGGCAACCAGACTCTTATCGCCAGCCAGCACCGTGGGGGTAGCGAAGGTCATACGCGGGTTTTCCATACCGCCGAACGGGAAGCTCGGAGGCAGCATCAGCACGTCGTACCGTTCCCAGCGGTAGGGGCCGTACATCGATTCGACCGCTTCGAGCATCAGCTCCATGTCTTCGAATTCCCTGGCGGCTTTGGCGACGACGCTGGGTTCTGCCCAGATACCCGTTCGGATACCCGTCTTCTGGAAGCGAAGGTCGCCGACAGCAAGAGCGAGCAGGTATGCAGGAATGGGTTGCTTCAACTCGAAGTAGAATCTTCCGATAGCTTTGCTTTCCGAACGCTGTGCACTCATGACGGGTTGTAAGTGCTCGTCGCCGGTGAATATGGTGGCTCGATAGGTGAAGCGGACACTGGGCGTATCCTGCACGGGGATCCAACTGCGGGCATGGATCGCCTGCGACTGGCTGTAAAGGAACGGATGCTTCTTGTCGGCAGTCTGACTGGCGGCCAGCCACTGTAAACCACTCGCTTCAGGACTGGTCTGGTAATGTACTTTGACAAACCTCGTATCTGCTTCCAGCGGTATCTTCAGAGCGCTACCGAGGATTTTGTCTTCCTTGTCCAGTTGATGAGTTACCGCATTGAACTGCTTGCCTTCGGCACTGATCTCAACGCGCTCAATCTGGAGACGGCGCGTATCGAGTACCAGTTGTCGAGCCTCTTTCTGAAGCCGTTCCAATTCGTGTAGTGCTGAGCCATGCAGAACCTTCTTCCCGAAGTCGACAGTGAGATCGAGATGCAGTCTGGTTGTCCGCACGGCCTGGGCGTTGGCGTAGGAATGGATGTCGATGCGGTCATCGGATTGAAGTACCAGAGAACTCATCAGTACGAATGAAAGCACGACTGTCTCCTCTGAACACTTTCACCAACCTTCAACTACAAGTAGCATCCGAATCTAGTTCTGGGTACTCTAGTAGCATCCAACCAACGAGGCGATGCTATGTGGGAGGTCTATTGGAACACCGTACGCGAGAGCGGAATCGATTGGTTCATCCTGACCTGGGGAACCATGCTCATTGCTGCCCATCTCGTTGGCCTGTTCGCCCGCTGGCGAAGCAGCAACACCGTAGCCATGCAAAGGCTGGAAAGGTATCGCACGGTGCTTCTGTCGATGACCGAACTGCTACCCATTCTCGGCCTACTCGGCACCGTCCTCAGTTTGATGGCCACCTTCCAGGGCTTCCAGACTTCCGCTGATGAATCGCCCAACCTCGCTGAGACGATGCGCACTTTCGCCCCCGCCCTCAGTGCCACCTGCTCCGGGCTGCTCATGATCGGGCCGAATCTGGTGCTGAACGCCCTCATGTGGTTAGCCACACCTCGCCCCCTCACGGCGGAGGAGGTGGTATGAACCTGCGTGCGACCGGTGTCATCGTTCGCTTTATCCCGCTGCTTGATGTTGCCTTCATTCTGCTGGGCATGATGATGGTGCTGATGGTGCAATCCACCATGAAGTCGAAGAAGAACACGGCGCCCGCTGCTGCAGCATCAGCCCCGAAACCGATGAGCGAACAAGCCGGGCTCGACATCATCTACCTCTACGCAGGAACCGCTGGTTCCGAGCTAGGCCGCTGTTATGAACTCGGGCCGCAGCAGGAACTGCTGCGCGAGATTCGCACCGAGGTGCCTGACGATATGAACCGTATGCTGGCACTACGCAGCAAGCGCGGCATGCCGCTGGTTGTACTGCTCATCAGCGATCAAGGCTTCGATGCTGTCTGGAGCGAGAAGAAGCTGACGACGATGAAGAAAAACTGGAATGTCGAGATTGCACGCATTTATCCGTATCGACGTTCCAGCACGAACACGAGCAACCGACCGGGAGGATCATGATGGACTGGGGCATTGCGATTTCAGTAGGACTGGCCGTCACGATCATCTCGGAAGTAGCGATCCTGGGCGCTATGATTCTCCCCAAGATTCCTATCGAACCGGGCAAGACCTGGCGGGGTACCGTCTCCGCGGTCAGCATGGTCTCCGTCGTCATCGGTGGGCTGGGTGGCTATGTCGCAGGCCAGTTCGGCGGACGAGGAGGCGGCGGAGCGATTGCCTCCGGCCCGGTACCCGTCACCTCGACACCTATTGCAGCTAACCCGATTGCCACGTCAGTAACAAAAGTAGAAGCGACTAAACCCGTTCGCCCCGAGACCTATGTCAGCGGACAAGTCGATATCTACTTCAAGATCGACCCGGAAACCAAGATGGTCGCCTATCATACCTGCCAGGTAGTCACCTACCGCAAGCAAGGCACCCAGTGGACCCCGGAGATGAGCAAAGTCACGGGCAAGAACCTTGAAGAGTTCTTCAAGAACACTGACCAGGCCCTCGTCGCCATTGCGAAAGACATCCCTCTGGAAGATGCCAAGCGACTCAGAGTGTTCCTCAACCCCGACCCCGGCCCCGGTGTGTAC
>CAYPJB010000432.1:0-3920 GCA_964410845.1 uncultured Bacteroidales bacterium
GATGGCTTCGCACTGCTTCTGCGTCCGCTGATCGTTCCAGAGTAGTGCAGGCCGCAGCACCTCATGTGATGCATCAAGGAACGTGGAGCCATGCATCTGCCCGGAGAGGCCGATACCTGCTACCTCACTGGCTTTGACACCAGCCTTGGCGATGGCATCCCGCGCGCTCTGACAAGCCGACTGCATCCAGTCTGCCGGGTTCTGTTCCGACCAGCCAGGCTGCGGATGACTGATCGGATGCTCCGCCGTCGCTGTGGCCAGCACCGTGCCATCTGCCTGGCAGACAAGAGACTTGGTGCCACTGGTGCCGAGATCAATGCCGAGGTAGATGCTCATAGATTCCGTGCTCAAGATGCAGGCTTACTGGGTGCCATCGTTTGCGTGTACTCATGCTAACGATGCAGGGTTCGAATCAACACATGCTAACGATACCGACAACGACAAACAACCTACTTCTTCCCCTCCCGCACGCTCAGCAGATACCGAATAACATTAGCAACCTCCTGCTGCTTCATCTGCTCCTCCAGGTTCTCCGGCATCAGCGATTTGCTGCTGCTCGTCATCTCGTCGATGTCGCTGCGCAGGATCGTCTCCTCCAACCCTTCGGCACGTTTCAGCGTGATGCTGCTGGCTGCTTCGGTGCTGATGATGCCGGTGATGGTTCGGCCTGCTTTGGTGACAATGACATAATTCACATACCGTGGATCGACCTCGCGATTCGGGTCGAGGATATCCTGCAGGAGCAGCGAGGGAGTCTTGTTGGTAAGTGCTGCCAGTAGATCCGCTCCTACCTGATGGCCGACGTTTTCGAGACGATGACAACTGGCACAGTGTTTGGCGAAGAGGGCTTTGCCATTCACCACGTCCCCTTTTAGTTCCACCGAAGTCTGGTAGCGTTCCAGTACCTGCTGTCTGGTGCTGGTGCCCAGCTTCGCCTGCAGTGCCAGGGCCCTCTTCCTGATGGTGGCATTTCTGGAAGCACACAATTGTTCACGACGCAGGCCATCCAGTTGCTGCCAGGCAAACTCACCTGCCTCCGCACGATCGAGCAGATAGGTGATGAACGAGGCCCGGCTGAACAAAACCTCCTGGGCCTCGCGTCGAATCGCCGGGCTTTGACTGGGCCAGAAGCTGAGAAGCAATTTGGCAACATCCACTTCCGTGTAAGCCTTGATCGCCTGCATGGCTGCCTGCTGCATCAACGGAGAACCGACGGGATTCAGCAATTCGGTGAAGAGCGACTGTGTTGTTTTCCAGGGCAGGTAGCTGAGCACCGCGATGGCCTGGGAACGATCAGCGTCGCTGGTTCCACGCTGCTGAATCATCTGTGTCAAGTGTTCCGTCACCCGGGGTACGCTCTGCACATACCTACTTCCCAGGCCGCGCAGCACCGCCAGGTGAGTGGACTGCCAGTCGCCTGAGAGTGCCTGAGTCAGCTCAGGTTTCTGAAGCAACTCAGGAGTGGTCATGCGTTTGCTGACGAGCTGTGCCAGCCGTTCCAGGAAAGCAGGGCGACGATGACTGGTGAGCAGCGTTTTCAACAGTTCATATTCCCTGCCAGCCAGCGAGGAAAGCAACGCTGTCTCACACCAGTGATCCACATCAGAGTGCTTCAGCAACTTCTCCGCCAGGCTAAGCTGATCGCTTGCTGCCAGCGGGAGCGAACCCAGGCTGAGCGCCAGTTGATACCGAACATTCGGATGTCCTCGTTCCGCTATCTCGTGCAACCGAGCGAGGATCGTGCCATCGAGTGATATCAGCTTCTCGCTCCACTGCAAGGCACTCGTCTGAACCGCTTCCCCGCCTGCGCTAGCACCCAGCAACCGGACAAGATGCTGAGGCGGCAGTGATGATAGTTGATGGAGTAACCCGTGTGCCTCCAACTGGTTCGCACCATCTGGAGCCTTCATGTGTTCAAGTGCAGCAAGCAAAACATCTCCTGTGATGCTTCCCGGCATGCCTTCCAACAGCAGCCGATACGCGGTGTTCCTCCGCCAGCGGTTTGACGAAAGGAGCTCCGACAGCAACGCCTTCTGCTGCATCTCCTGCAGGTTTCCCTTCGGCAACGTCGCCAGTGGTGTCTTCGGCTTGATCCGCCAGATACGCCCCCGCTCTCGGGTATTGAGATTCCACTTGGCCTTGATGTCATCCGGCAGCGAAAGCGGGGTTTCGATGATTTCGCGGTAGAAGTCCGCCAGGTAGAGTGCTCCATCCGGCCCCACATGGAGGAACACGGGACGGAACCAGATATCGGTACTCGCCAGGAACTCGCAGTCTTTATCGTGACGCTCCGCTTTCAGGATCGAGCCATCAGGCACCAGCACATCGCGATGCACGAGGTTATTGGCAGGATCGCAGACGAAGACATTGCCTTGATACTGCAGTGGGAACGTGCCTCCATCATAGACCGCCAGCCCACAGCCTGATGTGATGTAGCCACCCGGTATCAGCTCGGTGCTGGGGAATCGCCTGGCATCGCTGCTGCTTGCTCGTCGCGTCGTCCGTTCCAGCCGCCAGGCTTCGAACGGGCTGACACGGAAGACGCGGGCTGCTGCGCCGTGATCGGGAATGTCCACCGTCGTTGTCGAGACCGCCAGTTGCGGATTACGCTTCAGGTACTGTTGTGGCAACACGATCTGCCTAAGGTGTTGACTGTTCGTACATGTCAGCCATTGACCAGCCGCAGTCACCGCCAGGCCATACTGCCCGCCGCCGGAACAGGGTTCGATGCTCCCGGGCACATCAGGCTTGAAGCGGAAGTGCATCCCCCGCAGTTGCACCACGGGGGTGCCAGGCTTCTCCATCGACTTCACCGGGCTCTCGTTTCCGCCATTGCAGCCATACACCCAGCCATCATGATGTAGTTGCAGCCCGTTAATCATTTGCTGGATGTTGCTGGCCCCGAAGCCGGTGTAGAGCACCCGCTTCTCTTTGCCATCCGCGGAGATGAACAAGAGATCAGGTGCATCGCCAACAAGGAACCCATGTCGCCAGGGCATGATGCCACACGGGAACCGTAGCCCCTCGACAACGATGCTGGCTGTCTCGAAGAAACCATCACCATCCTTATCCACCAGTTTCCTGATCCGTCCCGGGAAATTGGGGGGCCCTTCGCCTCGGCCTCCGTTCGGGTAGCCTCGCATTTCGACGACGAAGAGATCACCTTTCGCATCGAAACAGAAACAGACGGGATCGATTACGTCCGGCTCAGCGGCCACCAGTTCGATAGAGAACTCGGGATTCAGTCGAAAGCTGCCAAGTGCTTCACGGGGGCTGAGTGGCAGTTGACGACGCTCCGTCGCAGGTGGTTCCTGGGCAAGAACAGACGACGAAAGGAGCAGCAAAGCAAGGAGGAGTCGCATCATGGGAGGGACTGTCGCTGGCAGGTGGGTTGAATGATTTCAACATACCATACGCCGTGGTGAACTCCACGCTTTTCTCACATGAGACACCATGAGGCGCAGTGAGACGCCCAACGCCGACTATCTGTCGTTTTCGCCTCCGTGTTCAGTAGAGGAAGGTATGCCTGGCGATCTACAGTAGCAGCAGACTACTGAACTTATGTGAGGTAACACATGAAACTCTGTCAGCACTGCCTGCAGCACCGGGCTACCAGGGCTAGCCAGCTCTGCTCGATCTGCCACCTCTGTCCGTCGGTGCGAATCCGCTATGCGTCAGCAGCCCCTGCCTTGAAACGATTCAGGAACAAACGTCTTGCCCCCGCCAGCACCAGGGCCAGGCCAGGCAGCCCGGAGAAGATCGCTGTGCTCGCCGCCCGCTGGGAGCAGGGCTTCGATCTCTTTCACCCCCATGATGCCCAGGATTAGCCCTCATGCTGGCGTGCCATGGCTGGCATGTACTCACGCTAGCCATGCATTCTCACCAGATAGTTATCCCTACTTTCCACAAGGAGTCTGTCA
>CAYPJB010000433.1:0-3910 GCA_964410845.1 uncultured Bacteroidales bacterium
AGACACTTTCCCGTAGGGTCAATCACACAACTGGCTGATTCCTGATTCGCAAAGCCGTAGTTCACACTGGCAAAATAGATCGTGTTTTCGAGCGCCCGGCACATGATGGCTTTTTCGTAGTACGCCCCCTCTGGATCTCCCCATACTGTGGGCTTGGTTCCGGTCTTGTCGCTGCCGGTGCAATGGGGATGAAAGACGATGTGGGCTCCACGGATCGCTGCCCAGCGTACCGTCTCGGGGTAGCGGAAGCCTTCATGACAGATGGCGATGCCAAACTTCAGTCCATCGATTTCAAAAAGCTGCCGCGTTCGCCCCGGCACATAGAGAGGCTCTTCGGAAGGATCGAGTTGGTTCTTCGTCTGCACCCCCAGCAGTTTGCCATCTGCATCAATCACCACTGCAGCAATGTGTCGTCCCGCTTCGGTGTGCCATTCCATGCTGCAGATGACTGCAATGTGATACTGCCTGGTCCAGGCTGACACCTTCTCGATCACCCGCTGTTGTTCATGGACATCAAACCCAGGCACTTCAAAATCCAGCCCACGCAGCCCAGGAAGGTAGGCTTCAGGGAAGCAGATGATTCTGGTTTCTTGCCTGGCTGCATCGACGATGCAGCGATGCATCTGGTTCAAGCCATCTTCGACTGAGGTGGCAACAGGTGGTGTAGCAAGGGCGATGCGCATGAAAGCTTCTCTGGTATGTAGTCATCACGCTCCGCCGTGATGACAGCGACGGAGAAAAGCACCACTGCTGATACCAGCCCGCCGCGCTAGCAAGGGACGCCTTGCGACATGGGTACGTCAATATCCTTCGTTAAGTGGTGCTTTCAGCTTTCGCACGGCCTCCCCTTGCTCGCGCTGCGGGCTGCCGTGGCATCATAATATCACCGTCGCTGTCATCGCGACGGAACGTGATGACTACAAACTATATTGGTCCAGCTGCTCTCACTTCCGGACTCGCTACGTCGGCATACTGTTCAAAGTTCTTCTTGAACAACCCAGCCAGTTTCCTGGCGGTTTCATCATACTTGGCAGGGTCTTTCCATGTGTTCCTCGGAATAAGGATTTCATCCGGAACATTCGGGCACGCAGTAACGACATGCAACCCGAAGATGGGATCTTTCTCCGTTGGTGCAGTCGCCAATTCCCCTGCATGGATCGCATCGATGATACAGCGTGTATACGCCAGTTTCATGCGATGGCCGGTACCGTAACTGCCGCCACTCCAGCCGGTGTTCACCAGCCAGACATTTACCTTGTGCTTCTTCATTTTGTCAGCTAGCAACTCGGCATACTTCGCTGGGTGCCAGACAAGGAACGGCCCACCAAAACAAGGTGAAAACGTGGCTACCGGGTCTTTAATGCCTACTTCCGTGCCAGCCACCTTCGCGGTGTACCCGCTCATGAACAGATACATGGCCTGTTCAGGCGTCAGCTTGCTCGCAGGGGGCAGCACGCCGAAGGCATCTGCAGTCAGGAAAATGATGTCAGTGGGGTGTTCCGCCATGCAAGGTATCCTGGCGTTCTTGATGAACTCAATCGGATAGGCCCCACGAGTATTTTCGGTGTAGCTGGAATCGTTGAAGTCAGGTTCGCGGTCATCTTCGAGCACCACGTTTTCCAGCACCGCACCGAAGTGCAAGGCCTGGAAGATGTCAGGCTCAGAAGCTGGCGCCAGGTTGATTGTCTTGGCGTAGCAGCCTCCTTCGATGTTAAACACGCCATGATCCGACCAGCAGTGTTCATCATCGCCAATCAGCATCCGCTTGGGATCAGCTGAGAGTGTCGTCTTGCCGGTTCCGGAAAGGCCAAAGAGAAGCGACGACTTGCCGGTATAGCGATCTGCCGTCGCTGAGCAGTGCATCGAGAGTACGCCCCGCTTCGGCATCAGGTAATTCATGATGGTGAAGACACCCTTCTTCATCTCGCCCGCGTATTCGGTGCCGAGGATCACCATCTCCTTGTCTTCGAAACTCAGGTCGATGCTGGTCTTGCTGGTCATGCCCGCCGTCAGCCGATTCGCTGGGAACTCACCCGCGTTGTAGATCACAAAGTCAGGCTCGCCATAGTTGGCCAGTTCTTCCTTGGTCGGACGAATCAGCATCGTGTGCATGAACAATGCATGGTACGGCCGAGCACAGATGACCCGTACCTTCAGCCGATATTGTGGATCCCACCCTGCGAAGCCATCCATGCAATAGAGACGTGGCCGGGTATTCAGAAAGTCCTTGGCTCGCTCCCGATTGATGGCGAAGCTGGCAGGTTCCATCGCCACGTTGACCTTGCCCCACCAGACATCCTGGGCACTAGGATTATTTCGCACGATGCGCTTGTCGTTAGGCGACCGCCCCGTCTTCTCTCCCGAATACGCCACGAGAGCCCCTGCCCCGGAAATACACGCCGTCGGATCGTACCGGATCGCTTCTTCGTACAAGGTCGCTACTGGCAGATTGCGACCAATGAACGGTGCTTCGATATCATGGGCTTCCAGGGAAAACGGTGTCGTCATACGGGAGAGTTCCCACAAGAGAATATGAGGGTGACATTGTAGCGGGTGACGGGCATGAAATCAGCGGGAAAAGATTAGTTGCTGGATGCTTCTTGGGATGGGTAAGCTGTTACTTGAAGCCCGAAGGGTTTTCCAATGTATACTCATGGAGATTTAGCGATTGAAGTGAGTTTCTGCACGGGAGCGAATCGATGGCGGCAAAACGTGACGATTGGAAGACGATAACTCTTCCTACTGCGCGGACATCTATTTCACTCGACCGTACCTATACTGCCGATGAGTTCGAACGTATCTGTGAAGGTAACATACCCCAAGAGATGGAGGATAAATGGTTCGCGTTCTACGAGGAACCGTGGCTGTATCTGCATCGTAGTTGGAGCGGATTCTGCATTTACCAAGTTCGCTTTGAACGCACTGGAATAGAAGTTCATGTGGCTGAGGTGTTGGTCAGCCGCGAAGCCGAGCAGTACAAGAGCAAGGATGGTGTTGCGGACTCCCTGCTTCTGGCCGTGCTATTGGATGGGTACGCTGGCCGTGACACCGAGCCTGCTTGGGAACGGTACATGACTTCTCGAAGGTAACATTACAGAAACCAATTGTTTCAGGAGTCACCGAAAGTGGCCGTATCGAACAAAGCCAAGAAACTCGTTGCCGAGCTTACCAGTGGTAGCCCGAAGATGGGGGATATCAAGAAACATGGCAAAGAGATCAAGAAAGACCACGAGTTGGCGATGGAACTCTGGTCAACGGGTGGCTTCTACCCTCGACTTCTTTCGACCCTCATCTTTGACAAGAAGCTTCTCGATGAGATTGTCATCAATCAGCTGGCAGCGGACATGCTTCGCCATCCATCCGACGAATGCAATCAACTGGCTGACTGGTTCCTGGCCAATCAACTGATGCAGGACAAGAAACTGGTCTCACTCGTCGTCACCTGGGAGAAGAATCCTTCTCCCATTCTGCGTCGCTGGTTCTGGTATCATCAGGCCCGCTTACGCTGGACCGGGCAAACGCCTCCCGACAACAGTGCAAGCCTGCTCGATTCCCTGGAAAAGCACATGGCCAAGGCCGAACCCATCGTTCAATGGGCGATGAACTTCTGCGCCTGCCAGATCGCGGTGAACGAGCCTGCCTTTCGATCCCGATGCATCAAACTGGGAGAGAAGTTGGGGCTCTACAAAGGCGAGCATGTCTCGAAAAACTGTACACCTTCCTACCTTCCCGAGTTTGTCAGAATCGAAGTAGCCAAGCGGCAATAACGACTGTGCGACTTCCTCAGGGTGCCATGCCCACCCCTAGGTGGGCATGGAATAGCGACCAATTGGAGTCAAACCACAACACCATGCCCATCTTGAGGATGGGCATGGCACCCGATGTCAGTAACACCAACATCCCTAGAATC
>CAYPJB010000434.1:0-3906 GCA_964410845.1 uncultured Bacteroidales bacterium
TGGAACGGCTGGAGCATATGATCCTCAGCCACCTGGTGCATCCCGAATGGGGTTCGCCTCGGCTGCCACTACTCCCTGAAGTGCTGATCCTGCACCATGCCGATGATCTCGATGCCAAGTTGGAAATGTACCTGCGATGCCTGAGCAGAGACACTTCCACTGGGCCTTTCACGGTACGTGATCCAGTGCTTGGTAAACCACTACTGAAAACTTAGTCTGGTCTGATTCCCTCTCCCCAGTGGGGCCAGCGAGGAGAGGGGGGACAGTCTCATTTACTGTTCATCGTCCGCCTAGTAAGACAGTAGCAACACTTCTTGAGAGATACCTCATGCGCAGCGTATTGTTGCTCCTCTCGCTCTTTGCCATCACTCCACTCGTTGCACAAGACTGGCCCCAGTGGCTCGGCCCGCAGCGAGATGGCACCATCCATGCTTCAATCAAGCCCTGGCAGGGATCGCTGCCTGTTGCCTGGGAAACCAAAGTAGGCGATGGCCACAGCTCGCCCATCGTCGCTGATGGCAAAGTCTTCCTGCATGACAAGGCACCAGGCAGTGACGAAGAAGTGATCACCGCTTGGGATCTGGCAGGCAAACAGCTTTGGCAGGAACGCAACACCCGCGCAGCCTTCAGCTCGCAGTTCGGTGTAGGCCCTCGTGCCACACCTGCTTATTCCGCAGGCAAACTCTACACCCTCGGGGTCACCGGCATCCTCATCTGTCGTGATGCTAAGAACGGCAAGGAACTATGGAAGAATAACCTGCTCGAATCGTTTTCCGCCAAGAACCTCTTCTTTGGTGTCAGCAGTTCACCCCTCGTTGACGACAAAAACGTCTACGTCATGCCGGGTGGTACTACAGGCAGCATCGTCGCCCTCAGCAAAGACACTGGCTCCGTGGTCTGGAAATCAGGCACCGACAAGGCCAGCTACTCATCTCCCATGATGACGAATGTTGACAGCAAACCCATCCTCGTCTTCCAGACTCAGGCTGGCGTCGTTGGTCTGAAGCCAGACAGTGGGGATGAACTCTTCCGCATCCCCCTGCGTGATCTCCTCAACGAAAGCTCCACCACCCCGGTACGGGTGGGTGATCTCCTCTTCGCCAGTTCAGTCACCTTTGGCAGCGTTGGTGTCAACCTGGCCAACTCCGAAGGTAAAGTCGTCACCAAACAGGTCTGGCGAAATGCAGGCCTCACCTGTTATTTTGGTACGCCGGTGCGCTTTGCCGATCATCTCTATGCCGTCACGGGGCAGATCACTAGTCCAACTGCTACTCTGCAGTGCATCGATCCCAAAACGGGAAAGAGCCTGTGGACCAGGAAGGGCGTGGGGAAGTATCACGCGACCCTGCTCAAGACCAGGGAACACCTCCTCATGCTGGAAGAAGGAGGCGACCTGGTTCTGCTGGAACCGAGCATCACCGAGTATAAGGAACTGGCCCGCACGAAGGTCTGCAAGATGACATGGGCCCACCCTGCCTATGCGAATGGTCTCTTCATAGTTCGTGATGCTGGCGTGATGAAAGCGATTAAACTGCCGACACAATAGAACTCTACTCGCCAGCACGGTTGGCTTATGCTAACCTAATACTCCCCACTCATACTGCGTATTGTTCGTTCAGAAGGTCAGATCATGCCGCCAGAAGTGATGTTCGATGTCAGCACCGTGGACGATGGTCGTGTGCTTTACAACATCGACAACATTCGAGAAGTGAACCCACAGCGATTCGAGATGGAACAACTGTCCGCCATCGTGCATGAAGATTTGCAGCAGAACCTCGTCGTGGGTTACAAGGATGTCACTGACAGTGAATTCTGGGTGCGTGGGCACATGCCGGGCTATCCGCTCATGCCTGGCGTGATCATGTGCGAAGCTGCAGCTCAACTGGGAGGATTCTTCGCCAAGAAGTATCTCGTTCCGGTAGGCAGCTTCATTGTCTTCGGGGGCATGGAAGAAGTACGCTTCCGGGGGCAGGTCAAACCGGGCGACCGTTTCTGGCTCGTGTGCAAAGCAGTAAAAGTGAACCGTCGTCAAGTGGTGAATCAGGTGCAGGGGTTCGTCAGCGGCAAGATGGTCTTTGAAGCCATCGTGACCGGCATGCCCTTCAGTGCACCGGCGGAAGGTGGGTCGTGAGCGTTCGCAATCAAGTCAAGCTTCCGCTCGAAGCGCTGGCACCCTACCTCTACACTCTGCCTGAACTCGGGCAACGCCTCGATCTGAACACGCTCTTTGTTCGCAACCAGCCTGTGGAACTCGAAGTAGGTTTCGGCAAAGGGGCCTTCCTGATGGCGATGGCCCCACTGCACCCCGAGATCAACTACCTGGGCATGGAGATTGACAAGGGGCTGGCACTCTACGTCGCCAACCGCGTTGCCAAGCGAACTTACCCCCACGTCAAAGTCGCTCATGGCGATGCCGGCCGACTGCTCGCCCAGCATCTCGCTGATGCATCGCTGCAAGCTATCCACGTCTACTTCCCCGACCCATGGTGGAAGAAGAAGCACCGCAAACGCCGCGTGTTCAACGAAGCCTTCGCTGTCCAATCTGCCAGAGTGATCCGCCCCGGCGGCCATCTCCACATCGCCACCGATGTAGCCGAGTACTTCCAGGTGATGATGGGCATCGTCGCCCAGCGACCCGAGTTCACACTAGAAGATGCCGGCCGCGAAGAAGCCTCCGGCGAAGCCACCAAGCCTGAGACCAACTTCGAGAAGAAGGCAAGGGTGGAGGGTAGACCAGTGTGGCGAGCGAGGTTGGTACGAAAGTAATTGTATTCAAGTCGATCATTATCCAACTGTGTCCAACTCCTGTTGGTCAACCCCCGTCCCTGCACCTAAACTAAACTCGTTGTTTCACTCTCCAACACTTGGATTGCAGTCTCCATGAGCATTCTCGTCGATAAGAACACCAAAGTCCTCGTTCAGGGTTTAGGCAAGCAGGGGACGTTTCATGCCTTGCAGTGTCGCGAGTACGGCACCCAGATTGTCGGTGGTGTGTCACCGGGCAAGGGTGGGCAGACGAAGGAAGGTTTCCCTCTGTTCAACACCGTAGCTGAAGCTGTCGCCAAGACGGGGGCGAATGCGACCGTGGTTTTCGTGCCTCCGCCTGCCGCTGCCGATGCCATCCTCGAAGCAGCTGATGCCAACGTGCCGCTCATCATCACCATCACCGAAGGCATTCCCGTGCTGGATATGGTGCGGGTCAAGCAGTTCCTCGCCGGCAAACCTAACGTCCGCCTCATCGGGCCGAACTGCCCAGGCGTCATCACTCCCGGCCAGTGCAAGATCGGCATCATGCCCGGGCACATTCACAAGCCCGGCAAGATTGGTATCGTCAGCCGTAGCGGTACGCTCACCTACGAAGCTGCCTTCCAGACCACCACGCTGGGCGTTGGCCAAAGCACCTGCGTTGGTCTCGGTGGCGATCCGGTCAACGGCACCAGCTTCATTGATGTGCTCGGCATGTTCCAGAACGACCCAGCCACCGAAGCCATCATCATGATCGGCGAGATCGGTGGCAACCAGGAAGAGTTGGCTGCGGAGTTCGTGAAGAAGAACGTCACCAAGCCGGTAGCAGCCTTCATCGCAGGCCGTACTGCTCCGCCAGGCAAACGTATGGGCCACGCGGGGGCGATCATCTCCGGTGGTCAGGGTGGCGCTGATACCAAGGTCGCTGCTCTCCAGGCGGCAGGTATCGCTGTCGCTGATAGTCCCGCGACCATTGGTGAAACGCTGGTGGCCCTCCTCAAGAAGAAGTAAGACGTGTCGCATCGGGTTGTCATCGTTGGTGGAGGCTTTGCCGGCCTCACTGCGGCCCAGGCGTTGCGACGTGTTCCCGTTGATATCACCCTGCTCGACCGTCGCAACTTCCACTGCTTTCAGCCGCTGCTCTACCAGGTAGCAACGGGG
>CAYPJB010000435.1:0-3905 GCA_964410845.1 uncultured Bacteroidales bacterium
AAACCATCGGCATCCACGGCAACGCTGGGTCAGCAGTCGTGGAACAGGAAGACCTGCTTCGTTGGGAGTTCCTGAAACCACTTCCGGAAGATGAAACGATCCGCCAAAGATTCGCCCAGAAGGTAGGTGCCAGCGGCGGGTCGAGCAACCCCGCTGCCATCTCCCATGAATACCATCGTAGACAGCTTGCCGACTTTGTAACCGCCATCCAGGAGAACCGCCCACCGATGGTAGATGGCACCGAAGGCCGCAAGGCGGTGCAGATCATCCTGGGAATTTACGAAGCAGCAAAGACGGGGCGGGAGGTGCGAATAATTTGATACGAACTTCTAATACTGATTTATCGGAATCAACGATCTGACAACTTGGAGTACACTTCTATGACGACCTGGCTGTTTCTTCTTCGCCATGGCGCTACCCGGCTCAATCTTGAAGTTCCTTACCGTCTGCAGGGTAGCGAAGTGGATGAACCACTGGCGGAGATCGGCTTCGAACAATCAGCCGAGGCGAGAGATGTCTTGCGAAGCTATCCACTCAGAGCGATTTATTGCAGCCCGATGAAGCGGGCGATGCAAACTGCCACGGTGGTTGCTGAGCCACACGCGTTGAAGGTAGAACCGGTTGCTGATCTGCGTGAAGGAAGTGTAGGCCGCTGGGAGAACCGTACGTGGGATGACATCAAAGCCAGCGAACCCGAAGCCTACCACAACTTCATCCATGACCCCGGCAACTATGGCTACGCCGGTGGCGAGAACTTCACCCAAGTGCTCAGCCGCGTGAAACCGGTCTTTCTCCAACTCATCAAGAAACATCAGGGTGAAGCCATCGTCGTGGTGGCCCATCAGATTGTCAACCGTGTCATCGTGGCTGATCTCATGGGCTTGCCCATGGCTCCCGCCCGCCGGATCAAGTTCGCCAACGGGGGCATCACCGTTATCAGCACCGAACACGACAAGCCCATCCTCGTGAGCTTGAACATGACGAAGCCTCACGTCATCAACTGAGGTTAAAACTAAACCCCTTCGAAAACGCTGTCTTCATATCGTAAACATTGTCAAAGTCTTCCCGGCTGTCGGTATCAGTTTTCGACAGCAAATTGATGCTGATCAGGTTGTAGACCAGTTCACCAATATCATTGGTCGTGTGAATGTTCCAGTTGCGGAGTACCGCGCCAGCAAGCAGCCCGTATTCCTGCAATGCGTAGTCGCGGCAGCCTTCTGCCAGTTGCTGTCCGGTGACATGTCGCGGCTCGGGCTTGTCCTCACCTTTGGACTCGCTCTTGAATTTCCCTTGTTTTGCCATTTCATCCTGCAGGTAACCCAGCGCAGAAAAAACGAAATCATACGCTTCGAAGGGATAACGCTGGTCGGTTTGGCACAGTTCCGTGAGTAATTCCTGGGCACTCTTTTCAGACTTCATCGATCATGATCCACTAATGCTTCAAGTGAAGATTCAGATTCAAACTCCGACTTCTGGCGAGGGGGATGGCTGGGCCGCATCACCGAAAGCACCTCCGAGCTTGCTATCATGATACGGCGATTGTCCTCCATCATCACTAGCAGTTTACGAGCGAGTATTTCGTGAGCCAGCACCTTGGCCTTGCCCTGCTTAGTGACGATCATGACCCCGATGGGAGGAAGCTCAGCCAGTATGTCTTCATAAACATCGTATTCATATCGCAGACAGCACTTGAGCCGTCCACAGCGGCCGGAGATTTTCGTCGGGTCGAGCGTCGATTTCTGTAACTTGGCCATCCGCATCGAAACGGGTGGCAACACCGAGAGATGCGTGTTACAGCAGACCGGCTTGCCACAGTCGCCATAATCCGCCAGTAGCTTGGCTTCATCACGAATGCCGATCTGCCTCATTTCGATGCGGGTATGAAACTCGCGGGCCAGTTCTTTCACCAGTTCGCGGAAGTCGACTCGTTTTTCAGGGGGCCGTACCAGGAAGTAGAAAACGATGCGCTCATCGCCAAGCAGATGTTCCACATCGACGAGGTCCATCTGCAATTTGAGTTTTTGAATGTATGCCGCTGCGACGTCGTACTCGTTCTTCTGCTGTTCCAGTCGTTTCTCTTCCATGCAGATGTCGTGCGGAGTCATGGCACGAACGATTTTGCCTGATGTGGGGTCGATCAGAAACTGCTTGCAGCGTTCATCGGCTTCACAGAGGACGAGACCTGCCTCGGTGCCACGAGGGGTTTGCAGTACTACTCGCTGCATTCGCTGGTACACCTGAGCATCAACAGGCTCGAATTCGCCGAGTATGCGTGTAGAACCATGGCGGACGAGGTATTTCATGGGAGAGCTGCGGAGACCCCAACCGGTATTGGATAACTGCATCATACGCTAAGCACAGTTCACTACAAGAGAAACCATGTGGACTACAGTTGAATTTGTCAAGCAAACTACAATGCAGCCTTTGTGGCAGACACAGGGCGACGAAGCAGCCAGAGGAACAGCAGAAATACCAACGTTCCCGACGATCGACTCCACCAGGGGGACCAGCACTGCGTAGCCATGGGCAGCTTCCAGGCTTCGAGCTCACTCTGGTTCATGTCACCTGGCTTGGTCTTCATGACATATAAGAGCGAAGACTGATGGAATTGATACAGCTGGCTCGGATAAGCATTCGAAATCGTCTTGAGGACCTGTCCGGTAACCAGATCGTATACCTTGATGGTTGGCTGCTGATCTGGCCAATACCTGTCAACCAGCGGTTTGAGCCAATCCCACTTTGTACTGAGTTCTCGCAGAAAGGGGGGGGGGCAGAGTCTGCCAGGGCTTGAACTACCAGTTCAAGCCCGGCATGGGTGGTGGGAATCATCGCATGCTTAGGATCCGTTCTCAACGGCGTCTGTGCGATGAGGGACAGGGCATTCCCATGGCGTTTCATCAGCATCGTCGATCCTGATCGGTTGCCAGGCACTCCCACTACAACCGCTCCATCAATCGAGCTTATCAGATCACAGAAAACCAGAAGTAGACCATCACTATTCCTGACAAGGTGTACCTCTGTAATGGTTTCGAGATGAGGCACGTTGGCAGGCCATTCCAGCCTGGTGCCGGTCCTGACATCCATCAGGCAGGGACATTGCTGTTTATCTGGATCTTGTCGAATCAGTAACAGATTACCCGCTGCACTGACGGTTGATTGTTCGAAAGGGCTGTCAACAGCAAGCTTGAAATGTTCGCCGGTATGGCCATCGAAGATCAGTACTTTCTCTGAGGGAACATGCGTTGCTTTCCATTCATGATCAACCCGGCTATTTCCGAATGCAACCCATCGCAACTCAGGGCCCATCGCTGGCGGCCAAGCTATGCGAAACGGTGGCAACATCCAGCTAGCAAGAGGCTTGAGAGGCGCCTTCGATGGATCAGCTAATTTCCAGGTTTGTATCAACGGCAGGACTAGCCCAGGTGAGTTGTCGTGCCTTAGAGAAAGGCCGATGACTGCAGATTCATCATTGTGATGGGTACAGCCCACAGCACAGGTCAGTTGCGACCAGCCTTCCATACCCATGCCCACTAGTAGCAACTGCCAGGGGTAGCTGGTCTGGGTGATCAGGTAGGGGCTTTTGTTGTCAGCAAAGGCAATCCTGAGATGCTGCCCAGTATCATGCTTCCAGACGTGGATTACTTGTTCACCTTCGCTCCTGCTGAAGTCCCAGGCACGTAATTCGAACAGTAACTCCTGATCCACTTGTCGTCTCGACAAACGCCAGGCTACCGTGCCGATGATTCGAGGCTGAGCTTGCAATAACTCAAAATACGAGTCTCCATCAAATACTCTGGCATCAGCTTCTATCTGATGCAGTTGTTGACCAGTTCTGGAGTCAAGAATGCAGAGACCACCCAGGCCAAGCTCCTGGCCTGGTCCGGGGTTCAAGGCAAATTCGTAAG
>CAYPJB010000436.1:0-3883 GCA_964410845.1 uncultured Bacteroidales bacterium
CTTGAACCGTTGCTTCTCCAGTGGCGTCACCCCGGTCAGGAGTTCATACAGAATCACACCCAATGAATAGATGTCAGAACGGGTGTCGATATCGAGATTATTGAGTTCCGCCTGCTCGGGGCTCATGTAGAGGGGTGTGCCCAGGACCATCTCGTGGCCAGTGTGCAGCGTCCGTTCGGTAAGCGACTGATGCAGGGCCTTGGCCAGGCCAAAGTCAATCACCTTGGGCACGGGCTTGCCATCATAGAGAGCAATCAGAATGTTCCCCGGCTTCAGATCACGATGGATGATGCCCTTCTGATGTGCATGCTGTACTGCCTGACAAATCTGGATGAACAGTTTGAGCCGTTCATCAATCGAGAGCTTCACATCGTCACAGTATTTGGTGAGAGGCAATCCCTTGATGTACTCCATCACGAAGTAGGGCCGGCGTTCCTCGGTTAAGCCTGCATCCAGCACCCGGGCAATGTTGGGGTGATCCATCATCGCCAATGCCTTGCGTTCCGCTTCGAAGCGGGCCAGCACGCTTTTGGAGTCCATGCCCGGCTTGATCAGCTTGACAGCAACCTTTCGCTTTACCGGTTCGGTTTGCTCAGCCACGAAGACGGTGCCCATGCCCCCTTCGCCGATCTCTTCGAGCAGCTTGTACTTTTTTGCAATGATGGTGCCAATCAGATGATCCTGTTTCTGACCGGTGAACATCTCGGTCACCTGGGGATCGATGGCGGGCACTTCAGGCAGCACCTGGTCTGCCTGTCCATAGGCCTTTAACAGTTCTTCCAGCCGTTGGTGCAGTGGCGTGTTTCCCTGGCAGTGCTCATCCAGATAGGCAGCACGAGCCTCGGAATCCTGAATCGAGAGGGCTGCAGTAAACAAATCGAGTTCATTCATGGCAATGACTTTGAAAAGGGGTTTCAATGTCAACAGCGTATTCTGAACCCCGATCGCGCAGTCTGAAATGGAAATAATCAGGATTTCTGCAATTCCGCCGTCAGCCAGGCTTTGGCATAGGCCCACCAGGCGTCGGCAGTCCGGGGAGCAATCTCGAGAATGGCAGCAACTTCGGGGATGCTGGCACCGGCGAAGTAGCGAAGTTGTACCAGTTCGGCGATGCGGGGTTCTGCCTGGGCCAACCTTTCCAACGCTTCGTCAAGGGCTTCCACCAGGTCGTCCCGCATGCCAGACTTGGCGAACAGATCAGGTTCCAGTTGGAGACGCTGCCCGCCATCCCGTTTGAGGGCATTGCGACGGCGGGCGTGATCGACGAGGATGCGGCGCATCGCCTGGGCCGCAGCCTGCATAAACCCGCTGCGACTGCTGAACGAACGATCGCCACCCAGTTTCAGGTAGGCCTCATGCACCAGGGCGGTGGCGTCGAGCGTATGATCACCCCGTTCCTGTGCCAGCCTGGCCGCCGCCAGGCGGCGGAGTTCTTCGTAGACCTGGGGCAGGAGCGCATCAGGGGTCATTGTTACTCTTAACCCATGGGTCGATAATGACATACAACCATTCGTACCATGAGCAAGAATAGAGCCTGCCCCGCAGAATTCCTAGTGCATTCCAGTGTAGTATCGGCTATACTTCTTTTACCTACCCACCACATATTGTGGTGATTTCTGCCTGCATCCCTCCCTGCACGAGCATGACCTACCTGATCTGGTTTGTGACAAGCTGCTGTTTACTGACATTGACCACCGTCAAACCGGTGGAAGTGAAAACCATCACTTTTGAACGGGACATCGTTCCTATCCTGACCCGACAAGGTTGCAACACCGGTGCCTGTCATGGCAAAGCTCGTGGGCAGAATGGCTTTGCCCTCTCGCTATTGGCCTTCGATTACGACTTTGACTACCACTCCATCACTCAGGAAGGACGCGGACGCCGGGTCTTCCCGGCTGCGCCTGCCCAGAGCCTGCTGCTTCGCAAAGCCACGGGTGAACTGCCCCATGGTGGCGGCAAACGTCTCAAGAAAGAGAGCGATGCCTACCAGCAATTGGTTCAATGGATAGCCAGCGGATCGCCACGCACCCCCGCTACTGCACCTAAGTTGCTTCGTATCTCCGTCAGCCCCGCTGAGAAAAGCCTGATCCCCGGTGGCAGGCAACCCTTGACCGTTACTGCCCACTATTCGGATGGATCCACTGATGATGTCACCGCGATGACAACGTACCAGTCGAACGACAGTACCTATGCAGGCGTCAACGAACAAGGCGTTGTTCTCGCCGGCACGCTGCCGGGCGAGGCTGCCATCATGGCCCGGTATCAGAATCTGTTCGCGGTCAGCAACGTCCTCATTCCACTTCCCAGCAAACCTGATGCATCACTCTACGCCAGGTTGCCTCGGTACAACTTCATCGATGGACTGGTCTGGGACAAGCTTCAGCAACTGAACATCACCCCGGCTGAACAAGCCGGTGATGCCACCTTCCTTCGCCGGGTTTCGCTCGATCTCATCGGCAGACTGCCCACGCCCGACGAATCACGTGCCTTCCTGCACGACCAGCGAACCGACAAGCGAAGCCGACTGATTGACAGCCTGCTGGCACGACCGGAATATGTCGATCACTGGGCCAACAAGTGGGCCGACCTCATCCGTCCCAATCCGTATCGTGTCGGCATCAAGGCGACGATGAACCTCGATGCCTGGTTACGCGATGCCTTCCGAAGAAACCAGCCGTACGATCAGATGATTCGTGAACTCGTCACCGCTCAGGGTAGCAGTTTCCGGGATGGTGCCGTGGTGATGTTCCGTGACCGCCGGGAGCCGGACGAGATCACGACGATGGTCAGCCAGTTGTTCCTGGGTGTCAGGCTGGACTGTGCCCGCTGTCATCACCATCCGTTTGAAGTGTGGAGCCAGCAGGACTTCTACAGCTTCGCTGCCTTCTTTGGTCGCGTTGGCTTCAAAGGTGCAGGCATCTCCACCCCCATTTCCGGTGGAGAGGAAATTGTCTTCACCAAGCCCAGCGGCCAGGTCAAGCACCCCATTACCGGCAAGGTGCTCGAACCGACGCCGCTCCTAGGCAAGCCCATAAAGATTCCCACGGAGCAAGACCCGCGAGTAGTATTGGCACAGTGGATGACTGGGCCGGATAATCCTTACTTCGCCAGGGTGATGGTCAACCGTGTCTGGGCTGATCTCATGGGTCGGGGTATCGTTGAACCGGTTGACGATATTCGTGCCACCAACCCGCCCAGTAATGCCAAACTCCTGGATGCCCTCGCCGAGGACTTCCGGAAGAATGGCTACGACATCAAGAAGCTTCTGCGAACCATCACTAGCAGTTACGTCTACAGCCTGAGTTCTGTCCCCCAGCCTGAGAGCGTGGGAGATAGCCGCAATTACAGCAGGCACTACCGCCAGCGTATTCGTGCTGAGGTTCTGCTGGATGCCTACTCCGACATCACTGGGGTGCCTGAACAGTTCGACGCCATGCCAGCAGGGTCGCGAGCCATGCAACTCTGGACGGCACGAGTGCCTTCCACGTTCCTCGACAGTTTCAGCAGGCCTGACCCGAATCAGGATCCTCCCTGTGAACGGACGAATGATACAAGCGTTGTGCAGGCTTTGCACCTGATGAATGCGAAGAACCTGCAGCGAAAGATCAGTTCTGACGAAGGACGGCTGGCTCAGTTGTCGAAAAGCAAGTTAAGCCCTGCAGCACTGATCGAGGAACTCTATCTGTCAGCGTACTGCAGGCTGCCTACCACTACCGAACGTCAAACGCTGCTTAAGCGGTTCGACGATCCCAAGAAACCCCGCAAGCAGATTCTCGAAGATATCCTTTGGGCCTTGCTCAATACCCCCGAATTTGTCCTCAAGGACTAGCGATATGGCATTCCGGACCAACTGTAACGGTGCATCACGGCGAGATTGTCTCCA
>CAYPJB010000437.1:0-3858 GCA_964410845.1 uncultured Bacteroidales bacterium
CGACATCAACCCCATGAACTGGTACAACACCCACAGCTTCCGCAGCAGCCACGTCGGCGGCCTGCAATTCGGCATGGCTGACGGTTCCGTGCGTTTCATCAGTAATGACATCGATCTGAATCTCTATCGGGCACTCTCCACCATCAATGGTCGCGAACGGGTGATTGTTCCCGACTGATAATGGGTTCAGCCTTACCCCACCATATTCAAACTCACCCGCTCGGCATCTTCTGCCAGCTTGCGCACATCTTGCGTGATTCGCATCGAGCAGAACTTCGGGCCACACATTGAGCAGAACTTAGCGCTCTTGAAGACATCGTGAGGCAACGTCTCATCGTGCATCCGCTTCGCTGTCTCAGGATCAAGCGATAGTTCAAACTGCTTGTTCCAGTCGAACTCGAAGCGGGCCTTGCTCAGGGCATCGTCGCGGTCACGTACACCCGGTCGGCCACGGGCAATGTCGCCCGCATGGGCTGCAATCTTGTAAGCAATCACACCCTGCCGCACATCATCCTTGTTGGGCAATCCCAAATGTTCCTTCGGTGTGACATAGCACAACATCGCTGCACCAGCTTCCGCTGCAATCGCTGCACCGATGGCGGAAGTGATGTGATCGTACCCTGGAGCGATGTCGGTCACCAGCGGCCCGAGCACATAGAACGGTGCTTCGTGGCAGACCTTCATCTGCTTCTCGACGTTCATCTTCACCAGGTGCATTGGGATATGGCCAGGCCCTTCGATCATCACCTGGCAGCCATGCGACCAGGCCTTGAGGGTCAGTTCACCTAGTGTTTCCAGTTCCGCAAACTGGGCTTCATCGTTGGCATCAGCCAGCGAGCCGGGACGCAGGCCATCCCCCAGGCTGAAGGTCACATCGTGGGCCTTCATGATCTCGCACAACTGATCGAAGTGGGTATACCACGGGTTTTCCATGTGGTGCGCAATCATCCACTCTGCCATCAGGGAGCCACCTCGGCTGACAATACCGGTCACCCGGTTACGAGTCAGTGGCACGTGGCGAATCAGCACACCAGCGTGGATGGTCATGTAATCCACGCCCTGTTTGGCCTGGTGTTCGACCATATCCAGCATCTGTTGAGGGGTGATGTCCTTCGGGTCCTTCACCTGCTGTACGCACTGATAGATGGGAACAGTACCGATAGGCACCGGGCTGGCATCGATGATGGCCTGGCGGATGCTGTCGATATCGCCACCGGTGGAGAGATCCATTACCGTATCGGAGCCGAGGTGGACTGCAGTGTGAAGTTTTTCAAGCTCTTCGTCGACCTTGCTGGTGACGGCACTGTTGCCGATGTTGGCGTTGATCTTGCACTTGGATGCCACGCCAATGCACATGGGCTCGAGCTTGCCCTTGAGGTGATGGATATTGGCAGGGATGACCATGCGGCCACGGGCGACCTCATCGCGAACGAGTTCAGGCTTCAGGTTCTCGCGCTGGGCAACGATCTGCATTTCCGGCGTGATGGTACCAGCGCGGGCTGCTATGAGTTGAGTCGTCATGGGTGCTTCCTCAAAAAACAGGGCATGAGGAAGCGATTGCGAGAAGATGCTCTAGCCGCTTGCCCACGCCGGCATGATCCGGATCGGGTCGTTAGGGTCTGTTCTCAGCCTGGGAGAGAGTTGAGCTATCTGCCAGACACCCCTAGCGTGCTACTATCTTACGTTGTTCTCACCAGAAAAGGCAAGGAGATGCTGATATTCGCTACAATTGCCTACTAGAATAGCGGTATGAAACTGTCGAAGTACGATGTCATCGACGATACCTATGCAGCTCTCCTGGCCACGAAAACGCCAGCGGAGAAGGTGGCAATGGTGAATAATTGCTTCAAGACTGCCAAGGTTCTCATTGCAGCAGGAGCCCGACTCAGACATCCCGAATGGGATGAAGTAGAGGTTCAGAAGGAAGTCTGCAGGGTGTTGATTCATGGATCAGACTGATCTGCTACAGCAGGTTATTCCACGACTCGATCATGCGGGTTTTCGTTTCATGCTGGTTGGCTCGTATGGCAGCAGCATCTACGGTGAAGCCCGATTCACCCAGGACATCGATATCGTCATCGAACTAAAACCTGATGACGTGGACCGCTTCTGCACCCTCTTCCCTTCTGAAGACTTCTACCTCAGCAAGCCTGCCATAGTTGATGCCGTTCAGCAGCATTTCACCTTCAACGTCATCCATCCCAGTTCAGGCAACAAGCTCGACTTCATGCTCCCCAGCAACAATGCCTGGGGCCAGAGTCAACTCGACCGCCGCCAGGCTGTTGAGATATTGCCAGGCTTCACGACCTATGTTGCTTCACCCGAAGACCTGATCCTGGGCAAGCTTTGGTATCATCATCAAGGCGGTGGCGACCGTCACCTTCGTGATATCGCTGGCATGCTGAAAGTGAGCAAGAAACTCATTCGACAGGATGAAGTAACCAGGTGGGCCAAGTTACTTGGTGTCGAAGCCATCTGGGAAGAACTCCGCACCAATAAATAAACGCTGCCGAAACTCGGCAGCGTTGGTGTCACGCTATCAAGCGGGTTGAAGTTAAATCAACGAAGCAATCGGCTTGCCTGCCTTCTCGCCGGAGATTTTGCGGGGGCGACCTAGCGGATCGCGGATCTCGGTATCGGGGTTGATGCCCAGTGCGGTGTAGAGCGTGGCGAAGAGGTCACCCACGGTGCAGGGATTGTCCTTCACACTGGTGCCATCCTTATCGGTGGAGCCATGCACGATACCACCCTTGATGCCACCGCCTCCGACCACGACGGACCAGCAGCGGGCCCAGTGATCGCGTCCGCCATTCTGGTTGATCTTGGGCGTACGACCGAATTCACCCATCCAGCAGACGACCGTATTCTTCCACATGCCTCGATCCACCAGATCTTGTACCAGGGCACCCATGCCCATATCCAGTCGGTCGAGCAATCCGCCGCGGCGTTGCATGCCGCCTCCAGCGGTTGCAGTTCCAGTCGTATGCAGAGCCTGGAAGATGTTGTTGTGGTTATCCCAACCGCCAAGATCGACTTCGACGCAACTGACACCCGCTTCAACCAGCTTGCGAGCGAGCAAGCAGCCTCGACCGAAGTTGTCAGTGCCGTACATCTCTTCGTACTTCTTGTCCATGGGCTTATTGCCATCGACCTTGAGATCGAAGACGTTCTTCAGCTGCGAGTAGGTCAGATCGAAGGCCTTCTTGTAGACATCCGTATGTGCCGATGCAGCCACGCCTCGGTTCTGGGAAGCGAAGCCGGTTTCCACTCGGGCCAGGAACTGGCGACGGAAGTCCGCACGAACAGCCTTGCTCTTTTCATCACCCAAGTCGCCAGGCAGGCTGATGTTCTGTGGTGGCGAGCCAGGATTCTGCACAGCGAAGGGAGCGTAGGACATGCCCAGGAACCCCGGGCCTTCCGAGGTGCCGCTCACGCTGATGAAGGAGGGGATAGCCAATTCCTTCGGAGCGATCTGCTGCGAAGTAACAGCACCAATGCTCGGGAAGGTAATGGCAGGATTGGCTGCGTAGGCAGTGTGCATCAGCGTGCGGCCCCGTTCATGGCTGCCTTCGTTGGTAACAAGTGATCGCACCACGCTGAGGTGTTTCATCTGCTTGGCCACCGTCGGCAGGTGTTCGCAGATTTCGATGCCACTGGCCGATGTCTTCATGGGCTTGAATTGGCCACCGGTCGATTCGCCGGGCTTCATGTCCCAGGTATCCATGTGGCTGGGCCCGCCGCTCATCCACAGGATGATCAGGCTCTTGTTTTCTTTCTTGAGTTTGTCTTGTACCGCATGCAGGCCCTGCACGAAGCTGATGCTGGGGGCAGCCATCAGCGAGAAGCCCGCCATATGTT
>CAYPJB010000438.1:0-3841 GCA_964410845.1 uncultured Bacteroidales bacterium
TCATCTGGAAAGCAGTGCGTGGGAAGGATTCGATCATGCCCCCACCAGTAAGGGCCGCATTTGTGATTCCGAAGGAGTGATTGCTGGAGTACCGGCTTTAGCCGGCGAGCATTGACTCTGACATATCGGCTGTTAATTGTCTGGTTATAGGTTACAATAACTACATGAAAACAATCAGCAAAACGAACGTACTGGAACGGATGCTTAAGCCTGTCGGGCAAAGCTTAAGCATTGCTGCAGCACGCAAACTGGTCCGGATCAAAGCTGACAGCAAGACTCAAGCTCGCGTCAGTGTACTGGCACGTAAATGCAACGATGGTGAGTTAACACCCGCAGAACGAGCTGAGTATGAACAGTATGTTGCAGCAGGCAATATGATTGCTATCCTGCAAGCTCAAGCTCGTATTCGCCTGGCAAAGCGAGCGTGATCTCCACTCGCATTAGACGATTGGTAAGAACACGTGCCTTGTCACGATGTGAGTATTGTCGCATCCACATTGATGACGAGCCGTATGCATTTCATGTGGAACACATTATTCCACGAAAACACCTTGGAACCAGCACCCTCGATAACTTGGCGTGGAGTTGTCACAGTTGCAACCTGGCCAAGGGGACAAACATTGCAGGCTTGATAGATGGTGAGATCATTACGCTGTTTAATCCGCGTACGCAAGAGTGGAATCGTCACTTTCGTTGGAAGGGTGGCAAGCTAGTGGGACGAACTAAAACGGGAAAAGTTACTGTCCAAGTTCTCAACATCAACTACGAACAGCGGGTCTACCTACGCACGTTGTTGATTAAAGCTGGTTGTTTTCCTCCTGCCTCGTGATACCTGAGCCAATCACTGCACCAGCATACTATAATACCAGCATGCCTTCCAAGACCATCGAACTCCTCGACAAACGCACCAACCGTACCATCGCCCTCAAGGTGGTGGACAACGGTGTGGCTACTACTCGTTCGGAACCGGTTGACCGGGGTAAGCCCAGCTGGCTGCGGGCGACGCTGCCTACCGGCCCGAACTACGAACGGCTGCGAACGATGTCGAAGGAACTCGGCCTCTACACTGTCTGCCAGGAAGCCCACTGCCCGAACATTGGCGAATGCTGGAGCCACGGCACCATGACGATCATGGTGCTGGGTGGTGTCTGCACGCGGGCCTGCAAGTTCTGTGCGGTGGATACTGGCAACCCCAAGGGGTGGGTTGATATTGATGAGCCAAGCCATGTGGGTATTGCCATCTCGAAGATGGGCCTGAACTATGTGGTGATGACCTCGGTTGATCGCGATGATTTGGATGATGGCGGAGCGGCCCACTTCGCCCAGTGCGTTCGCGAGATCAAGGATCGAGATCCACGGGTAAAGGTGGAAACCCTCACCCCTGACTTCCAAGGCGACCTGGGAGCAGTCGAAACCGTGCTCGCTTCAGGCGTTGATGTCTTTGCCCACAATATTGAAACCGTCCGCAGACTGACACCCACGGTACGAGACCACCGGGCCACATACGACCAGACGCTGGCAGTGTTATCCCATGCCAAGAAGCATCGGCCTGATGTGCTCACCAAGAGTTCCATCATGCTGGGACTGGGCGAAACCGAAGATGAACTCCGTGAAACGATGGCTGACCTGCGAGCAGCCAAGGTTGATATCTTCACCCTCGGCCAGTACCTGCGGCCGACACAGCATCACCTGCCGGTGGTGAAGTACGTCCCCCCCGCCGACTTCGACAAGTACCGCGACTGGGGCATGGAAGCAGGCTTCCTCGAAGTCTTCAGCGGCCCGATGGTACGCAGCTCGTACCGTGCGGAGAAGGTGTTCCTGGAAGGGACCGCGAAGAAGTAGTCTGCCAGTCCGACTGTGCCACACTCTAGCGGTACTCCGATGGGGTGTGGCTGAGAGGCAGGAGATTCCTATACTTCATGATCAAAAGAGAAACATCTTCTGCTTCGAGGCCACACCCCGCCGGACTACCGTCGGAGTGTGGCGCATCTAGAACAGTTGGACGCTCATCTTCCTAGTGATCGTGCTTGCCACCTTGGAAGAGTTCGTGGTTGGGTTTGCCTTTCGACCAGATGTAGGCCAGCAGATCGAGGATTTCATCTCTCGATAGCGTATCGAGCAACCCCTTCGGCATCGTGGACACGTCCGACTTCTTTCGTTCTTCCACGTCGGCCTTTTTGAGAATCCGTGGCTCGGCTTTCGCCAAGGGGTTCTCAATCACCTTGTAAGCATCAGGCATCTCTTCCAGCACGATGGCGGTCACGGTCTTGCCATCGTTCATCGCGAAGACCCAGGTCTGGTACTTTTCATTGATAAGGTGCGAGGGTTCGACGATGTTCTTGAGCAAGTCCGCAGCCTTCCACTTCGGATCAAGTTCGGCCAGATTAGGAGCGAAGTTGTTGCCTACATCATTGAAGCGATGGCAGGCGTTGCAGTTCGCCACCGTGAACATCTGCTTGCCGTTGCCAAACGAGCGGCCGGGCTTGAGGTCAGCCAACAGCGGTTCGAGATCGCTGTACTTCCACTCGGTTCGAGGGCGGCGATCTTTCAGCATAGCATCCTGGATGCTCACCGGATGAGCCGCCAGATAAGCATCGGGGCCCGTCTGGTATCCTTCGAGATCGCTGACGACATAGAGTGCTGAATACATGCGTCGCCAATGGCCGGGGTAGGTGCAGACGATGGGATAGACGCCGGGTTTCGTGGGTGCTGTAAAGCTGAGTCGTTCGCTCTCACGCGGCTGAAGCAGCTTGCTGGAGAGCAGAATCTTGTCTGACTGAGGCACGAAGTGACGGGCCTGGGCATCAGCGGAGGTAGCCATCGCTTCAGCTGCTTCGCCGATCTGCTCTAGAGTACCGGGCTGACTGATGACCAGATTGTGGGGCATCATATCGTTGTTTTCGAAGATGAACTCGACAGGCTTGCCAGCTTGCACCACGATCACATCCTTGTCGTACGACATCCGTTCCAGCAGAGTGCCAATGCGGATAACACGGACACCAAGGTCAATCAGTTCCCGTCGGAACGGTTTGGCCTGATCAGGAGGTAGTAAGCTGGTCAGCGATTCAGCCAGTTCCATTGTTTCGAGTGCATTCGCACTGGTACGAAGAGCAACCGGAGTCTTGCGGACAAAATTCATCACCTGATCCAGCACCGGACGAGCCTGATCGGCAGGCCAGGTGTTCTTCGGCAGTCGCAACAGTGCCTGTATAGCAGAAGTACGATCGCTGCCCTCACTCTTGAGCAGGTTCGCAAGCTGTTCAAAGCTCTTCTTCTCCTGGCCCCGCACGCTGGTGAGTGCAATCATGGCACTGGAACGAAGAGCAGCCTGAGGATCAACCGAGGCGATGTTGAACTGAGCCATCTTCTCGGGTGCAGGCTGATTGGTCTGTTCCCAGACCGTCTTGCGGCTGGCATCCAGCACCTTCAGGTTGAACCCGTTGAGCCGACGGTAGAAGAAGCCATCGGTGCGGTTGTAGATGAGAATCGATTCAATGGGGAAATCACTTCCCAGGTCAACCTCCCACCAGGGGTTTTCACTACCCTCGCTGGTGTGAGTCTGGCCACCATCTTCGTAACGACCAGACTTATTGCCATCTATGGCCCGCTTGGCAACTCCATTGTGAGCCGTGTTCTGCTGAGTTGCCTTACCTTTGAGGGCGACATTCTGACCGTTGGAATAGACCTCCACCTCAGCCAGCGTGAGTGCCTTCATCTTACCAGGCAACTCGATACGAACGAAACGACCGGTGACTGGTTGTTTGGCTGATGCACTTCCAGTCGTTCGTTGCAGTAGACCCACGATTTTGTCGTACATCTGGCTACGCAGATTGGTGTCGCT
>CAYPJB010000439.1:0-3797 GCA_964410845.1 uncultured Bacteroidales bacterium
TAAGGACCGTCCCTGTCCGCCGAGTGTGCCTGCATCTCTGCATGGCAGCAAGCTCGCATTGAAGCCTATCCCCCTGCCCCGTGATGCATTCGATGTGGAACAGCGTCTATATGTGCTTCAGGAAGCTTTCGAACAAGCAAAGATGCGTCTACAGCAGGCGGAAAAGGTATTAGCTGAAAAGCGGCGGTTAGCAGTACAGTCAGCCATCAGCATGGTAAAGCCCAGTGGCAGTTGGACTGCTGTTCCCCTTGTCCAGATGCACCAGTGGAACAGCGAAGCAGCAACTGTGGAAGTCGCAGCAGCCCAGCAAACCCTTGCACTGGCTGAACTCGCTATTGCTATGCGTCAGCAGTCCCAACTGTTGCAGCATGCCCAGACTTTGCGGGCATCATTGCAACGACAATTAACCCATCTCGAAGCTCGCAAGAACCTGCTGACAACTCAAGCCAGTCTCTGGCAAACACCAGTCAAGAAGCAGAAAGCGGTACAGGATAACATCAAGGCTCTCGAAGCCTCTGTGATGCTGGCCGAGGCTGCGCTGCTCAAGCCAGTCGATCAGACTGTGCCAGCACCGAAGTATCCGATGGCCAGTTCGGGGCGTCGTACGGCACTTGCCCGGTGGATAACTGATTCACGCAATCCACTCACGGCCCGCGTAGCGGTGAATCATGTATGGCATCGCCATTTTGGTCAGCCGCTGGTGAACACCATGTTCGACTTCGGCAAGAATGGCCAGCCTCCCACGCATCCGGCATTACTGGATTGGCTGGCTGTTGAGTTCATGGATTCGGGCTGGAGCATGAAGAAGCTACATAAGCTCATCGTCACCAGTGCAACCTATCGACTGGATTCAACATCCAGCAGCGAAGCCATCGCCAGTGATCCTGACAACCGTTACTACTGGCGCCACATGCCGATGCGAATGACAGCGGAATCGGTTCGGGATAGCCTGCTATTCCTTGCCGGTAAACTCGATTTAACTCAAGGTGGCCCGGAACTCCCGCATGAACAAGGATTGAGCACCTATCGTCGCAGTATCTACTATCGGCATGCCAACGAGAAGCAGATGACCTTCCTCGTTTCCTTCGATGCTGCTACCCCCACCGAATGCTATCGAAGGGTGAACAGTGTGGTGCCACAGCAGGCGCTGGCGCTGTTCAACAGTTCGCTGGCACAAGAGGTCAGTGAAGCGGTTGGTAAGAGAATCGTTCAGCAATCCGGACCACAAACCACAGCAACGGATTTTATCGATGTCGCCTACCGGTTGATCCTTGGCAGGAATGCCACAGGTGAAGAACAGAAACTGTGCCAGTCGTTTCTTCTCGAACAGGAGAAGCAGACTAGCTCCACTGCCAAAGCCCGCAGCAGCCTGATACTGGTGCTGCTCAATCATCATGAGTTCGTGACGATCCGATAAACTACCACGAGTACTTTATGCTTCTTCCCACTCGCCGAACCTTCCTGACCGATATTGGCATGGGCTTCTCAGGGCTGGCTCTCAGTGCCTTGCTGCACCAGGATGGTTACGGTCGTGATAAGACGACCCCAGGTTTGCATTTTCCCGCTAAGGCCAAGAAAGTTATCTGGCTATTCATGGTGGGTGGCGTCAGCCACATGGAAAGCTTCGATCCGAAGCCGATGTTGAACAAGTACGATGGGAAAACGATAGCAGAAACACCTTACGCTGACATTCTGAAATCACCACACCTGAAAAGTAATCTGCGAGAACTTCTGCCAGGCAATCACAAGGTGCAGCCGAAAGTGTACCGCATGCAGACCGACTTCAAGAAGTGGGGCAAGAGCGGGTTGGAGATCAGCAACTGGTGGCCTCACGTCGGGGCACACGCAGATAAGCTGGCAATCATCCGCTCGATGTGGACGACTGACAACGATCATGGAGCCCAGTTGCAATTTCACACTGGTCGCCACGTGCTCGATGGTCCGCAACCAACCATTGGTTCGTGGGCTCACTATGGCCTGGGCACATTGAACGATAATCTGCCCAGCTTTGTGGTGCTGGGTACGCCACTAGCTGATTGCTGTGGTGGTGTGCATGGCCATGGCAGCCACTACCTCGGGCCGGAACATAATGGCATCCGCTTGCAGGTTGATCCCAAGAACCCCCTGCCCTTTGCCACCTCGGCCAATCCCAAGACGATGAAGGAGCAGGCAGCGGAGTACGAACTGGCAGGCAAGCTCAATGCACTTTCGAATGTCATCTATCCCGATGACCCTCACTTGCGGGCTCGCATCAAGAGCTACGAACTGGCTTACAAGATGCAGACTAGCGTGCCAGAAGTGGTCAACCTTTCGAGCGAGAAAGATGCTACTCGCAAGCTCTATGGTCTGGATAACCCCAAGACCAAAGCCTTCGGTGAACTGTGCCTTTCAGCCCGGCGACTGGTCGAGCGGGGCGTTCGGTTCGTGCAGGTCTTCCACGGCAGCAATGGCGGTGCCGGTGCCTGGGATGCTCATGGTGGGTTGAAAGCCAACCATACGGAGCTGTGTGCCCAGGTCGATCAACCTATTGGTGCTCTGCTGACGGATCTCGCACAGCGCGGCTTGCTGGATGAAACGATTGTGGTTTGGGGCACGGAGTTTGGTCGTACCCCGGGTGCAGAACGCAGCGATGGCCGGGATCATCATCCATACGGTTTTTCCGCATGGATGTGTGGCGGAGGTATCAAAGGTGGCATTGCCCATGGCGCTACCGATGAACTCGGATTTCATGCTGTAGATCATCGTCACTATGTGACGGACATACACGCCACCGTGCTGAAACAACTCGGCATCGATTCACGACGGCTGGAGATTCCAGGTCGGAAACGACTCGAGTTGGAGTTCGGCGAGGTAATTAAGGAAGTGATTGCGTAGTTTGATTACGTCGTACTCGGTGCCTTCATCTTGCTACGCAAGAACTCAAGTGCCTTATCGAGGACTTTGTCCTGATATGGCCGATTGCTTCGAGGCAGAGTGGCCAGTGTGCTTGCTGCATCAGCCAGGCCCGGTAGCATTCCCATGGGACCAGCCCAGCCAGGGGTAATGCTGAGCGGTCCGAAAATCGCTGCTGTCTTCTCGGCCTGATCAAGTCGGCTGCTTTCCTCATCGCGGATGATATCACGATCACGGCGAGCAATCAGCCAATCGAGTTCTTCCATTGGTGAAAGCTTCACTTCGATATCGGGAATAACACCCCAGTCGTCCTTCTCTTTGCTGTCTGGGAACTTGTGGATGTTCTTGCCATTCGGGCGAATGTATTTCGACGTGGTTAAGCGCAATCGACTGGTGCCAGCTTCCATGGGGTACAGACGTTGCACGCTGCCCTTGCCGAAACTGCGTTCACCAATGATGGTAGCTCGGCGATGGTCCTGCAGTGCTGCAGAGAGAATCTCGCTGGCTGAGGCAGAATTTTCGTTCACGAGCACCACAATGGGAATGTTGTTTGGGCCAGTGAAGAAAGTACCAGCCCGTTCTGCCTGGTGGATGCGGGTATCGTGTGTTCGGCCTTCTACCCTGACAATCTCTCCTTCATCCAGGAGAAGATCTGCCATCTTGACAGAAGTCTCCAGTGAACCACCTGGATTGTTGCGAAGATCGATGACAAGCCCTTGAGCTTTCTGATTTTCCAGGCTCTTGAATGCTTCTGCCAGTTCTTCAAGGGCATTATTGCCAAACGATGTGATTCGAACATAGCCTAGCTTGTTCTGCTCATCCATCAGGAAGTTCCATTTTTGATTGGCATTTCGTTTGTCGCCCAGAATCGGTTTGGTGTGTATTTCTTCTCTGGTCAGGGTTAA
>CAYPJB010000440.1:0-3791 GCA_964410845.1 uncultured Bacteroidales bacterium
CATGACAAAATTCGCAATCGCATCGCTCACGAGCACAGAGATGCTGCGCGCAGTGTACCGTGGCATGAAGCCCACGGCTCTTCAACAGCAACCATGAAGATTGTGTAAAGGTCATATCCGCCATTCATTGTGAGAACTAAGACACCTTCTTCACATTCACCTGGGAACCTGACATGATTTCGCGATCGATAGCGCTTTTGGTAGTCGTACTCCTGGCGACACCTTCCTTTGGGCAGGTAACACTGCTCGGAGTAGGCAGTCTGCCTGGGGATAGGGCAGATCTCTCGGGGTTGACCGGTAATCAGTCGGATGGCACGCCTCACAATCGGCTGGGTGGAATGGGTTCTGCCATCGATTACACCGGCAAGGGCAACAGCTACGTACTCGCATCCGATCGTGGCCCGAAGGATGGAGCTACGGATTTTGCCTGTCGCTATCATCGCATGGACATTATCGTAACGCCGGGCAGCAGCAAAGCTGTTGAGTTGAAGCTGACAGCTACCACCTTGCTTCGCGATGAAAAGGATCAGTCATTCCTTGGTCTGCTCTCGGCCATTGACCGGGAAAGCCCTGAGCGATCCATACGTCTTGATCCCGAAGGTATTCGCGTAGGGGCAGGGGGTTCGCTGTTCATTGCTGATGAGTATGGCCCGTTTCTCTATGAATTCAGCCCGGAAGGCAAGCGTCTGCGAGCAGTAAAGCTGCCGAGCAAGTTTCTGCCTGAACACATCGCAGCGAAGCCTGAAGAAGAGATGCCTCCACATAACAAGCGAGGGCGTCAGCCTAACCGGGGGATGGAAGGTCTTGCTATTTCGCCCGATCATTCCACCCTGATTGGCATCATGCAGAGTCCGCTCATTCAGGATGGCGGGCTGGATGGAATGAACAAGCGGGCTGGGATCAACTCCCGTATCGTTACCGTGCAGTTGTCGACTGGCAGGACGAAGGAGTTCGTCTATCAGTTGGACAGCACTTCAAACGGGATCAGCGAGATACTCGCAGTGGATGCTCAACGATTCCTGGTGCTGGAACGAGACAGCCTGGGTGGAGTGGAGACCAAATGCAAGAAAGTCTTCCTGATCAATATGGAAGGGGCCAGTGATGTAAGCGAAATCGCTTCGCTGCCTGCTAAGCAACTTCCTGATGAGGTGAAGCCGGTGCAGAAGAAATTGCTGGTTGATTTGTTGCAACCGAGCTATGGCCTGGCTGGTGCAAGCTTCCCGGAGAAAGTGGAAGGGCTAGCCTTCGGGCCAGACCTGGCAGATGGTCGCAAGTTGTTGATTGTCACTGCTGATAACGACTTCGTGGCAACTGTACCCTTCCGGGTGTTTGCCTTTGCGATTGAACCCGCTGCGCTGCGATGAGGAAGATTTCGTTGGAAGTACGGTGAGGGCAGGGGTATAACGGGGCTTCATCGATCGAGGACTATGTCATGCAATCGAAAGCCCCGACAGTAGAAGCCTATCTGGAAACGTTGCCGGATGATCGTCGATTGGCACTGGAGGCAGTCAGGAAGGTCATTCTCAAGAACCTCGACAAGAATTATCGCGAGGGGATGCAATATGGCATGATCGGTTACTATGTGCCGCACTCGGTTTATCCGGATGGGTATCATTGTGATCCGAAGCAACCATTGCCCTTTGCCGGGCTGGCATCTCAGAAGAACCACATGTCGCTATACATCATGTCGAATTATGGCGATGAAGAAGAATGGTTCAGAAAGGAATGGCTGAAGACGGGCAAGAAGCTCGACATGGGGAAGTGCTGTGTCCGGTTCAAGAAACTAGACGATGTACCTTTGGAACTGGTAGGGAAAGCATTCAAAAGAATGCCTGCAGCGAAGTACATCGAATACTACGAAACAGCGATGAGGAACAATGTCGCCCGGAAGCAGGCAGGCAAGAAGCCGAATGTCAGCAAGAAGAAAGCTGTAAGTGCTGGCAAGAAAAAGGTTTAGGGAATATAAAATTTCTCCAAATACATTGGTCGATAATGAAATGAGACAGTAACATAATCTCTTGCCGCTAGGGGTAAAACATTTCATCAAAGAGAGCGGCGCTTTGGTGAACAGTGGAGAGGCTACCCAGCTCGAAACTGTATCGAGCTTGTGTCGTCAGGAGTTGTTATGCCTTTGCGGATGCGTGTGAACGATAAGGAACCCATCGGTTTAGCTCTGCGTCGCTTCAAGAAGTTGCTCGAACGCAGCGGAATCTTCAAGGAACTGCGGAAACGGAAACACTATGAAAAGCCTTGCGAACTGCGCCGTCGTGCCCAGCTACGCAAGCGAAGCGCCATTCGTAAAGCAATTCAGCTCAAGGGCGGAGTCTAGCTCAACTGAGCCCCGGTATCGTCCGGGGCTTCTGCTTTTGTCTGTGGTGTTGTTGCAAAGCTGAATTGTTGACATTGACATCTTGTTTACCGTGTTTCTTTCAATTAGATAATAGAATCTCCTTCCTGCCATACATGAACCCTGCTTGTTTGTGGTATGATGACGGTATCCTTCCTTTACCATGTATCTGGAGCATCTCACGCTCATGAGTGCATCACTTGGCTATTACGAAGCCCCACCAGAAAAGCCTTCGTCAGTCCCCATGTGGGTTAAGAACGTTCCGTTCCTGCTGATGCATCTGGCTTGCTTCCTGGTATTCCTCCCTGACATCCATGCCACGCCTGCTGCCATCGCCTTGTGCATTGGCTTCTATGTGCTGCGTATGTTTGGCATCACAGCAGGGTACCATCGATACTTCTCGCATCGCGCTTACAAGACCAGTCGGTTCTTCCAGTTTGTCATGGCCTGGCTCGGTTGCTCGGCCATGCAGAAGGGGCCGCTCTGGTGGTCGAGCCATCACCGGCACCATCACCTGCATTCTGATCAGGAAGAAGATGTGCATTCACCGCATGTAGATAACCTCTGGTGGTCGCACATTGGCTGGGTACTTTCCAAGGACTATGTCCACACCGATTGGAAAGCCATTCGCGATTTCAGCAAGTATCCTGAGCTACGCTGGCTGGACCGCAATCACTGGGTACCAGGCTTGACACTGGCCGTGATCAGTTATCTGGTGGCAGGTTGGAGCGGTGTGGTCTGGGGCTTCTTTGTCAGCACCGTGATCACTTATCACGCCACGTTCTGCATCAATTCGTTCTGCCATATCATTGGTCGCGTTCGCTACAAGACGACCGACAAGAGCAAGAATAGCGCCTTGATGGCCCTCATCACTCTGGGCGAAGGCTGGCACAACAATCACCACTATTATCAAAGCTCGGCTAATCAGGGCTTCTACTGGTATGAGTTTGACATCAGCTACTCCATCCTTCGCGTGTTGTCCTGGTTCGGGCTGGTGTGGGATCTGCGTGGTGTTCCAGAATCCAAGATGCATCCCAAGCCGGAAGCTCTCATCGAGCCGGTGAAGACACCATCCATGGAACCCGCTGCTGCCCAAGCACCAGTCATGGTTTCACTTGAGACTGCAGCACAGTCGGTGCTGGCTTCGCTGACGCAGGCGGCTGAGATGGCGTCCCAGGCAGCTGCATCTGCTAAGCAATTGGCTAGCAGTGCCGGTACTTCGCTTTCGAACATAGCAGAATCAGCATCTATTCAGGCTCGGCAAGCTCAGCAATCGCTGGTTCATGCTGCAGAAGTGGCTTCACAGTCTGCCGCTTCTTTGAAGGACAACGTTAATCAGGCGACGCATTCAACTGCCGAAGCAATGTGGCATGCACTCGAAAGTGCCTCAGCTTTGGCCACGCAGGCTTCGCAGTCAGCATCGGAAGAACTCCATACAACAGGC
>CAYPJB010000441.1:0-3788 GCA_964410845.1 uncultured Bacteroidales bacterium
TTATCAAAATATCCCGAGAGACTTCTATTCGGTGAGCGCAAAGGCTGGGGAACGGATTGGGGCGGCCATTGCTGCCTTTAGTGGTACGCAATCGTTCGTGGTGGAACTGCTCGCACCGAATGGCACCACCGTTCTTGGCACCAGTAGCAGTGGTGCGTCGAATGTGTCCGGGGTTCTGGGTGGTGTCACAGTCGCCGCTAATGGTACTTATTACTTACGCGTGACGGGTAATCCGAATGTTACCTATGATCTGGTCGTGACCAAAGATCTGGTGTTCGGCCTGGAACCGAACAACTCAGCCTCGACGGCCCAGCTGCTCGCCGGGGCCAAGGGGGCCTTGGGGTATCTTGAACCGAATAATGCAAGCGATTCGGGGTGGTACGATTCAACAGGCTTCCATAACCCCACCAACGAGAACTACATCGTCGGTCAGGCATCAAGTACGTTACAGTATCGCGACTGGTTTGTCTTTGATGTGCCCGTAGCAACTGGCCCCATCACTGCTGCTCGGCTTGAACTCTATAATCCGTCCATCTCTGTTAATGCGGGCAACGGCTATAATAGTCCTGATGCCAGCGAGACATACACGCTTTATGACGTGACAACACCTATTTCCACGCTCCGCGGAGGTGGCACCGGCCTCACCGGAACTTACGAGGATCTGGGAACCGGTGTGAGTTACGGGTCGGTGACGGTGACAGCCGCCAGTAATGGTACGTTCGTTGTCATCAATCTGAATGCGGCCGGGATTGCGGCAGTGAATGCGGCACAGGGTGGCCAACTGGCCATGGGCGGGGCACTCAGTTCCCTCAGTGGGTCATCTCAACAGCTTTTATTTGGTTACACATTTAATGGAGCTCTCCGGCGATTGGTGATTACTCCAGGCTCAGGTCCGTCCGACTGGTACTCAGTCGCGCTAGCCGGCGATCAGACTGCACTGCAAGTCGAGACAAGAACACCTGCTGACGGACCTGGCGAGTTCCGCAATCTGCTGAACCCCCACATCGAGGTCTACAACGCTTCTGGTACCACCCTCATTGCCAGCGGAACACCACTGGCAGACGGGCGGAATGAGAAGATCCTGATCACAGGGCTGACGCCGGGGGCCACCTACATGGTCCGCGTTTCCAGCGAAGACAATACCGTTGGCTCGTACTTTGTTTCAGCCACTCCGCTGAGAGTACCCACGATTACTTCCAAGGTTGACGATGGCTTCACCAACACGGGTGGACCGGATGGCGAATTCCATATCACCAACCCTGACAAAAATGGCTGGACCAACGTCACCGGATTCGGCTGGCAGAACGATTACACTGTTCACCAAAACGGTGTCAATCACACGCCTAATAATGTGGCTACCTGGAAGATCCGTGCAACGTCAGCTAATCCAGAGTTATTCGTAACCTGGGTGCCTCTGCCAAACAATGCAACGAATGCTACGTACCAGGTCTTCAAGAACAACACATTACTGGCAACCGTCGTGGTGAATCAGCGGGAGTTGCCCAATGATGGACTTCTGTTTGGTAACACCTACGTCGAAAGCCTTGGCAAGTTCTCGGGCATCGTGGTCAATAGCCTACTGACGGTCAAGCTGTTGACAGAAGGTGCGAATGGCAACGTAGTTGCTGACGGTGTGTTCGATCCGCCGACGGGTGAAGAGTTGTCAGCCAATCAACTCGCTCCCGGTAAGGAACTTCAGGCTCCAATCCTCAGCCGTGAATTTCAGCTCATGGCCAGCCTTTCCCCTTATGCCTGGCTGTCAACAGGTACCACAGGGCGAACAACTCCTTTGGAGTCTCGCGCCTACGGTCAATTATGGCGTGATCGCACCGTGGTGGATGAAGCATTTGTCCAGCACTATACAGGTGCAGGCGAAAGCAGATTTGATCTCTACCGCAGCACCGTTGCGAGTCTGCTCGCAGACACCAAGGCTGTTCCACTTGTAGAACGGCTCCATCCACTGAAGCGTAGAGTCCTAAGTGAATCATTCCTTGTTGAAAGTGTCTTGTAACTATTCATAACCAAACTAGGGTGGGGCATATGAAGAGTATGCTCCACCCACATTTCAAACTACTGTCGCCTATTCCAGGTTCGTTCCACCTTCAGCCATTAATTCGCCATCGGTTTGTCTCCTGGTGCGTGCTGGTATTGATGTGATGCTGGCTTCGCGATCAGTGAGGTAGAGAATGATGGGAGTAAAAGAGTAGCTAATGGTACGATTATGTCAGACAAACATGCAGAAGCACGCTGGCTCACTAATCCTTTGCAAATATGAACGAGTTCGTCACTGCATTCAAGTTGAAGACTTTTTGGGCGAATAGCATAGCTGTTGAATTCGTTGCCATGCGCTGAGTTGGCCTCACCCGCAATGCTAGTAGATCGTAGCCGTCCGGTGGCGATACTGATGGTCCCAACTGCCGTATTCTCGTTGCCCGTCTTCACCCCCGTGGTTACACTCAGCCCATGTCCGATCTGACCCGTATTCTTGAAGCTGGCCAAAAGGGAGATTGCCAAGAAGCTGCCAACTTGCTCCCGCTCGTGTACGACGAGTTGCGAAAACTGGCTGCTGCGCGCATGGCTGCGGAAGCTCCCGGTCACACCCTTGACTCCACCGCGCTGGTTCACGAGGCCTATATGCGGTTAGTTGGGGATCAGCAGTTCGAGGGCCGCGGTCACTTCTTTGCCGCCGCTGCTGAGGCGATGCGCCGCATTCTGGTCGATCATGCTCGGCATAAAGCCCGACACAAACATGGCGGCGATCAGCAACGAGTCGAGTTGGGTGATGTTGCCGCGACTACTGCCGATGATCGACTTTTAGCACTCGACGAGGCATTAACTCTGTTGGCGGCAGAAGATGCCACCTTCGCCCGGGTCGTGGAATTGCGCCATTTTGGCGGTCTTAATCACGAACAGATCGCTGTTGCCATGGGCATTACCGTTTACGAAGCTCGACAAAAGTGGACTTACGCCCGAGCCTGGCTCCAGGAAAAATGCCGCGAGTAATTTTATTTTCGACAGCTGGCAACGATTTCGACGCATTGCTAGATAAAGGCCCATTCGGAGAAGTATGATGTCAGTCGATCCGAAACGCGTTCAAGCTGTATTTCTTGCAGCAGTTGATCATACCGAGCGGACCAGTCGAGATGCCTTGCTAAACCGCGAATGCAGCGGCAACGATGAGTTACGTCGCCGCGTTGAGGTGCTATTACGGGCACATGACGAACCAATCAGCTATTTCGATCAACCAGCAGTGGGACTTTCAGATAAACAAGCAGTAACTGAGGCCACCACGGGTTTTAAGGCCACGGTAAGCTATTCCTCGACTGATCCCACTCCCGGGGCAGTCATTGCCGGCCGCTACACTTTGGAGCAAAAGCTCGGCGAAGGAGGCATGGGTGAGGTCTGGGTCGCCAAGCAAAGCGAACCGGTGAAACGTCGGGTGGCACTGAAGCTCATCAAGGCAGGGATGGATTCCAAGTCAGTCGTCCAGCGATTCGAACAGGAACGACAAGCCCTGGCGGTGATGGACCATCCGAATATTGCCAAGGTGCTTGATGGCGGCATCACAGCAGATCGTCGTCCGTACTTTGTGATGGAACTGGTCAACGGTCTGCCGCTAACGAAGTTCTGTGATGAGACGAAGCTGGGAATCAAGGAACGGTTGGAACTCTTCGTCCCCATCTGCCAGGCAGTGCAGCATGCCCACCAGAAAGGTATCGTTCATCGCGATTTAAAGCCAAGTAACATTCTGGTGACGATGATCGATGGCAAGCCAATACCCAAAGTCA
>CAYPJB010000442.1:0-3787 GCA_964410845.1 uncultured Bacteroidales bacterium
GTGACGAATGTCGTCGCCCGGAGTGTAATCGCGATGCTGAACGAACTCCACCGAATGCCCGAAGAAAGGGCTCTTGTGCATACCGCTGATAAAGCCTTCCACGACATGACGTGCGCGCAGATCGAGTCGCGATATCCGCGCCACCGCCTGCGGACTGAGGAAACGTCGGGGATCTTTGGCGGTAGTGGACAAGCAGCTTACCTTCCTTGAATGATGAACAGGGACGCATCGACGCCGGCTCGCTTACGTCGCAAAGATTTTCTGGAACCTCGCGTCGCGCGAGAGATCACTTTCCTTGAGAGGGGTATCCTGAACGATACGTTCCACCACTTTGTCAGCGGTAACACCTTCGGAGACAGCAGCGAAGTTGGTAAGGATGCGGTGGCGAAGCACTGGTAAAGCCAGGGCTGCCAAGTCTTCTGTCTGGACATGCGTGCGGCCATACAGCAGCGCTCTCGCCTTGGCGCCCAGGATCAGGAACTGCACCGCACGAGGACCTGCACCCCAGTCGAGCCAGTTCTTGACATAGTCAGGGGCTCCCTCCTGTGTGGTGCGCGTTTGCCGGACGAGTGCCAGGGCATAGTTGATCGCATGATCGCTGACAGGCACCCGGCGAACCAGTGCCTGCAGTGAAAGGATCTGGTCGTCGGAGAGAATGGGTTGCAATTCCTCGGCGATGAGGCCGGTAGTGCGGCGGGCAATCTCGAACTCTTCCGAGAAGCTCGGATAGCTGACGTACACCTTGAACATGAAGCGATCCTGCTGCGCTTCAGGCAGAGGATAGGTTCCTTCCTGTTCGATAGGGTTCTGGGTGGCCAGTACGAAAAAGGGGTTTGGCAACTGATGCCGGGTGCGTCCGACAGTTACCTGCCGTTCCTGCATGGCTTCGAGCAGGGCAGCCTGCGTCTTCGGGGGAGTTCGATTGATTTCATCCGCGAGGATGATATTGGCGAACAGCGGGCCGGGGAGAAACTTGAACTCGCGTCCGCCGGTCGTGCGGTTCTCCTGAATCACTTCAGTGCCGGTGATGTCGGAAGGCATCAGATCCGGCGTGAACTGCACGCGGCTGAATTCGAGTGACAGGCATTTGGAAAGCGTGCTGATGAGCAGCGTCTTGGCAAGGCCCGGCACACCTTCCAGAATCACGTGCCCTTTACTGAACAGGGCAATGAGGAGCTGTTCGATGACCGCATCCTGCCCGACAATGACTCGAGCCAGTTGCTTCTTGATGCTGGCGAATGCTTCCTGCAGTTTCCTGGCTTCGCTGAGGTCATCTTGTGCCAGACTTGTTGGATTACTGACCGTATCGCTCATGCTCTGTCTCGTTTCGCCTAGAGTTGGTCTTGTTAGGTTGATAGTGGCAGGCCGCAGAGAGTCCAGTGGGTACGGAGGAAGTTAGCGCTGATAGATGGGCAGATGCCCTTTATCCAACTGCATAATGATCAGGTGCAGGGCGGTGGAATAGACGGGCCCGACCGCTCCGGAATTCCACGAGCCATCAGGCAACTGTTTGTTAGCCAGGTAGTCAAAAACCACTTCGCGATAGCGGCTCCACTTCAGCAGTTTCTTTTCTCCTTCAGCTTCCTTCTTGGCGAGGTCCGGTCGCATCTTGGCATGCCGATCCTCCCCCAGAACATACATCACCTGGGAATAATACAAGTGGGTGTATTCCCAGTGTCCGAAGCTGTCGCGACCGGTCTTGTCCACCGGGATGTACTTCTGGCAGTAGTTGATCCACTTCACAGCCATTTCATTGTTGTACTCGCCGGAAGAAAAGAGACAGCAGATGCCGGCTGCGGTCAGAGGTGGGCGAATGCCGCCACCGCCACCCCCTCGCAGACTGTAGGTAACGCCTGCTTCTTCGGTCATGGCATCGCCCGTGCGACTGGCTACTACCGAAGACTTGCGCAAATACTCGCCAGCCTTTTCGATCACTTCCTTGGACACGGGGATGCCTGCATTCTTGCATGCACGTAATGCCTGCAACTGGGTGATGGTGACAGAGCCTTCGTCAAAGTCGTGGCCTTCCGCCGCTGTGAGGTATCCCCAGCCTCCGAGAGCTGTCTGGGCTTTGCCAATGTACGAGACAGCCTGGGTCAGCACTTTCTCCAACTCCTTGCGGCGGGCTCCGTCGGGTTCCTCGCCGTATACCTGCGCCAGGAACATGGTGGCAAAGCCATGGCCGTACATGTAACGCTGCTGTTCCCGTTGATCGTTGGTGTTACCGATGAGCCCGGTCTTCTTGGTCACGCGGCTCAGGAGATACTCCACCGCCAGTTCAATTTCCTTGGAGTATTTGCCTTGCGTCATGGTGCTGCCCTCGGCCAGTAGTGCCATGCCGGCGAGAGCAGTCATCGGAATGGGATGTGATCCACCGGGAGCGACTTCCCAGTGTCCATCGCGGGCCTGATTCTTGGCAAGCCATTGAAGTCCCAGTTCGATGTTCTGTTTGTATTTGGCCAGGATGCGCTGCGTTTCCAGATCATCCTTGGGGAGCGGATCATCCGCGGGAAGCCTTGTTGCCAGCAGCAGCGTCAGACAGCCGATGGATAGTATCGTTCGGAGCATCATGTTCTCCTATTTCTTGTCTGCTGTCATCGCCCCGGACTCCAGAGAGAAAGAGAGCGTTTGAGCTGGAGCTTTCAGTTCGATTCTGCCCGTCTGCTGGTCGATCAGGAGTTCCTGGAAACCGATGTTCGAGCTGACACGACCGTAGTAGCCATCGAAATCGGGCTTGTCTCCCACAGCGATCAGCTTGCCTGTTTGTTTTGAAAAGCAGTGAAGCTCATTCTGCAACTGGTTGCTTGCCATCATGGCCCGATTCATGATCAAATTAACCTGATTGGGATTGCGGCGATTGCGGTCAGCTTCGTTCAGTTTGCGCGTGACAGCGGAGCAGAGCAGGAAAGGCAGTTCCTGGAATCGCTGGGTGACGACGTAGTGCAGGCGGAAATTCTCCTGCCAGTTCACCTTGCCGGTTTCGCGGTCCACACAGGCGGCAGGGCCATTGACCGGTACGCTTCGAAGCCACTGGAACTGGTGAGCCAGGGCATACGATTCCATTCCTGCGGTATCCAACCCTGCCCATCGCAGGATGGGTGGCAGTCGAGTTTCGCTGTCCTTGCAGAAGAACAGGTAACACTCGTTGTCGTCCATGACAAAGTTTGCCTGTTCAAACTGACCGGTCAAGGGCGACAGTTTGCTGCGCAGTTCGGTTTTTCCGGTTCGCAGGTTAATAATCTCAACATCACCTTCTCTGCTGGCAAACCCGGTGAGATCACCCTGCTGGCTGGATTTCAGGAGAATGGCGTCGCTGGGCAGAGTTCTGCTCCATACCACTTCGCCATTGAGTGGATCAACCAGTGTCAGTTGATCAGAGCCGTTTTCACCGACGGCTTTTCTGAGCAGATGCCTGCCATCCATCGCCAGTGCAGAGCGGAAGTCGGCGGCGATCGTTTTATTGACAGGGACAACGGCGCCATCGAGAATACGGATGGCGGTGATCTGGTCTTCCGAGCGTCGTCCGACTTTGGGAGGCAGCAGGATCACATACTCTTCATCACCGAACATCTCCATGCTCGGGCGGATGCCATAACGGGACCAGAGCCGTTCACCGGTCTGTGGATTGATGCAGATCATTCCTTCGTTTTTGAGCGTCATCACCAGGCGTTCTGCTGAACCGGGGCCATAGGTTCCCATCACTTCAAAGCTGCCGTTCGCGAGAATCATCTGGAATCGACCGGGCATTTCCTGCGAGGGAAATGTCTGTGTCCCCTGGTTATAAACG
>CAYPJB010000443.1:0-3777 GCA_964410845.1 uncultured Bacteroidales bacterium
CAAAAAAAGCTTCGGCCTGGGTGCTGGCGCTGGGATTCCACACGGTATCGACCGCGAAGCGATCGAAGCTTACGGAACTCTCCATTGGCGTGATGTCAAACTGGTAGCTGTCCGCATTACCGGGCACCTGGAACTGCAGCCAGTAGTCGCGAATGATGCCACCGAACCCACCTGAGATTGGTTGGTTGAAAGTAATCGCAGAACTGACCGGCGTGATGTTGCCATTCAGCCGACCCGAGCTCAGATCCAGTACGCCACCCTGGGTGCGAATCTGGAAGACGAGTGTGGTCCAGCCGCTGTTGTTAACACCTGCGGTGAGGTCGATGTTGTTGGGAACGATGGCTCGCGGAGCAACGAGGCCAGCAGGGTTGTAGATGTTGCCACCACTTGTGATGAACGATCCGTTGGCTGGAGCATTCGAATCGAAGACGTTAGCAGTGCCACCCGGATTGATGGGCGTCCAGTTGCCTGCACCACCGAAGGCAGGGCCGGTCACCGGTTGCGGAGCATTGGGCCCAGTGGGACTGGTAAAGCTTTCCCAACCCTGGAAGGTGGCATTGCTGCCCGTGGCAGTAGGACGTGTCCAGGTCTGGGGAATGGAGAAATCCGCACGAGCAATTGCCGAGGCAACGGCAACGCTGAGCAGCGCGAGAACGAAACGACGAAAGGTCATGGAGGTGAACTCCCTGGAATGCGTTAACGAAGATGGAACACAACATCCGTACGATGTCCCGGCGGATGCGCAGGGGCATACGAGTAGCGTGATGCAGATAGTGAGTGAGTACAGGTGTCGCCAAACCGACGATTCTGCAATACGTAGTTCGTCGGAGCTGCGCAGGCTCACTTCGTGGACAACAACATCACGAACGAGGTGATCGCTCACTTGAATGCTGTTGATCAATGTGAATCTGTTGACGAACTATCAGCGACGTGGTGGTGCCCGCGGAGGGACCTGGTGTAACAGCACCAGGGGAGTGCGCGATGTCATCGGTGTATCGATGACGGCATGAAACGCCTGCTTCAGACGTAGCAGGAATGCTGCCAGTGATGTGAACCGGGGTTCCCAGCGTCGCCGCAGGGCAGCGATGACAACAACACTGATGGCGATGGTCGATTCGATCGTGATAGCATCAGGCAGCTTGTGCGCAACGAAATCGCCGTGTACCCACATGGCAAGCAGAACCAGACCAAGCACGCTTCGACGATTCAACGGGATGCGCAGGCAGGCAACATCGAGGGCCTTGAGGGCGGACAGTGTCAGAATGCCGAACAGCACAAAGAGTGAAACGACATTGCCGAGCGATGGGCTTTTCAGAAACCGCTGACTGACCGCGTAAACAGGAACCAGGTGGATCAGAAAGAGAAGGAGCCAGAACAAACGAAACAGAGGCGCCCAGCAGTGAACCCACTGTTGCTGGCGTTTCTCGGTAAGTCGTGAAGCTCTGCTCAACGGTCTTCTCAAAGGTTCACTGTGATGAAGCGGGAAATTGCAGGATGGAATACTATCCTACGTTGTCGATGACACGGATTCAACCGAAGCACCTCTCTGGTGCGGCTGGATGATGTAAGGAAGTTTTTAGTATTGGACAGGTGCAATTGTGAGGAAGCAGTGGCGAAGTAACGGTTCTTCTCGCGAAGCGAGAAGCAGTTGCTATAATGTTTAGCTATGAACGCTCCTGCCGATTCGGGTGGTGCGACGCCAGCCACCCCACCTCAACATCAACATCATCAGAGCTTTTGGCTGATGGTGATGTGTCTTACGGGCGTGGATTACTTCAGTACCCTGGGTTATCAGCCGTCGATTGCCGTGGAAGCGGCAGGCGTGCTGGCGCCGCTGGCCACACTCGTGCTGGTGCTGGTGACCCTCTTCGGGGCTCTTCCAGTCTACAGTTATGTCGCTAAGCATTCGCCGCACGGGCAAGGCTCCATTGGCATGCTCGAGAAGCTGGTCTCCGGCTGGTGGGGCAAGACCGTCGTGCTGATCCTGCTGGGTTTCGCCGCCACCGATTTCGTCATCACGAAAACACTCTCCGCCGCTGATGCTGCGGAACACATCATTTCGAATCCGAACTTTTACAAGGTTGTCGAGCCTGACCCTAACTTCAATCCGGAGCAGCTGGCTGCCTTTGAAGAACAGGTCAAGGTGGATCACATCAAGTGGCAGATCATCATTACCGTGGGACTGCTGGTTGCTCTTGGTGCCATGTTCCTTCGCGGGTTCAAGGAAGTGCTCGGGGTGGCTGTGGTCATCGTTGGCATTTACCTGGTATTGAACGCCATCATTATTGGTTCGGGTGTGGCGTATCTGCTCAATCATCCGCACCACATTGCACACTGGTGGAATGAGGTGGAACTGGGCCGCTGGCACTTGCACGAAGCTCCCTGGCAATCGAAAGAACTCTGGGGCATCTTGGGCGTAGCCCTGTTGCTCTTTCCGAAACTGGCGCTCGGCCTTTCCGGGTTTGAAACCGGTGTGGCAGTCATGAGCCACGTGAAAGGCAGTGCCAGCGATACCCATCAGAATCCTGCGGGGCGCATCCGAAACACGCGCAAACTGCTCATCACTGCTGCTGCCATCATGTCGGTGGCTCTCATCGGTTCCAGCCTGGTGGTGGCTACGCTGATTCCGCCGAAAGACCTGGTCTATGCCGGGCCAGATGGCCGCATTACGAATATTGCCGGCAAGGAACTGACGCATGCAGAAGCCAAGGTACAGCTTCGCAAGCCTGAAGCCAAGGATCGTGCCCTGGCTTACATCGCCCACGGCGAAGGCGATACCCGCAAGATCAACCCGATCTTCGGCAATGTCTTTGGCACCATCTATGATCTCAGCACCGTCATCATTCTCTGGTTCGCCGGAGCCAGCGCGATGGCGGCCCTGCTCAACCTCGTGCCGCAGTATCTGCCCCGTTACGGCATGGCACCTGAATGGACCAAGGCTGCCCGCTGGCTCGTGGTTCTCTTCACCGGTGTGAACATCGTCGTCACACTGATCTTCAAAGCCAACGTGGATGACCAGGGCGGAGCGTATGCTACCGGTGTGCTGATGCTGATCACCAGCGCCTGCCTGGCCACCGTCATTGGCAAGTATCGCCAGGCCACTGGTGCCTGGTGGCAGCGGCTCTCCATTCCGTTTACGCTCATCCTGCTGGTCTTCATTTATACCACCATCACGAACATCATCGAGAAGCCTTCAGGCATCAAGATTGCGTTCTTCTTTATCGTGTCCATCATCGTCACGTCGTTGCTGTCGCGGTTCTTTCGGGCGACGGAGCTTCGTTTTGTGGGATTCAACTTCGTTGATGATCAATCGCGGTTCCTCTGGGAAAGTATTCGTGCGTCGGAGTGGCCTGTGCTGGTGCCTCACCGCCCGGGCAGGCGATCGCTGGCCGAGAAGGAGGCCATCATACGTCGCGAGCATCGGCTACCGGAGAACATGCCCATCATGTTCATCGAAGTGGAACTGCATGACGCCAGCGACTTCTATCAGCAGCCGAGCCTGGAAGTGCTCAGTGAGGAAGGGCGGTACATTCTCAAGATCACCCGGGCAGCATCGATAGCCCACACGCTGGCCGCCGTGGTGCTGGAACTGGCGAAGGTGGGGAAGCCTCCCGAGATTCACTTCGGCTGGACCGAAGAATCCCCCGTAGCGGGCATGATCGGCTTTCTCCTCTTTGGCGAAGGCAATGTCCCCTGGATGGTGCATGAACTGATCAGCAAAGCAGAACCAGACGTGTCTCGTCGCCCCGCGGTGGTGATTGGCGGGGTGTAGCAGAG
>CAYPJB010000444.1:0-3776 GCA_964410845.1 uncultured Bacteroidales bacterium
CTGTCGTACTTGGTTCACCACAAATCACTTTTGCATGAGATACAAGCCTGTTAACTCGAAGCCCGTCCATGACTTCGATGATGGCATGCTCCAGGCCAGAGCTGAGTCTTGAATCAATGCAATTCTCTGCAGCCCCATGATCTACTGGGCCCCCATATCGCTGTCTGATCTTATCGATCACATCAGCGCGAAAGGGACTAATCTGTGTCGTAATGCCATGCGCGTTGGCAAACTGAATGACAATTCGTGCCCGACAGAAGGCAATCACGATGATCCGGCACAAGGGTAAGAATACATGCCACATGCTTAATAAAGATGATAGTAGTTACTGGATTACCTGCGTTTCGAACTGGGAATGCCAGAGGATGGTAGAACTATCGTCGCATAGCCCGATCAGAGTCTGACCGTCACGGGTAAAGCCAAGCCTGGAAATCCGTCGAACATCTTCGTGCTGCCTAGGAAGAGTGAGTGTGATCAGTTCCTGCTGCGATGTCAGATCATACAGTTTTACCTGATTCCCTGCGGCCACAACAAGGCGGTTGCCCGAGGGATGCAGTGCCATGGAGGAAGATCGCTCGGTGGGCAAGCGAATCTGCCCCATAACAGACGCCGTATCGAGATGGCAGATTCTGATACTAGCGCTTTCTGCCAGAATCATGTGTTGCTGATCAGGAGTAAACAGGATTTGGCCTACGAAGGGGATGGGTAGCTCATGTATCTTGTTGCCAGTTTCCATGTTCCAGCATTCCAAACCTTGACTGGTAGCCAGGAAGATTTGTTGTTTGTTTGGATGAAATGCCAGTTGGAAGTACAGTCCTTTGTCACGCTGGAAGGTTCTTTTTATCTGCCCGTTCTGGGTGTCCCAGACCGTTACCTTCCCAGGCCATACTTTGTAAGGTCCCTGGCCAAAACTGGCTTGCGTCGCTTCTTCCGGTTCAAAGGTTGAGGCAGCCCATTTTCCGTCGGGACTCAGTGCAATGGCTTTCACCCAGCCAGGATGTTTGATGGATGAAAGCTTTTTGCCTGTGGTGAGATCCCAGCAGATGGCCAGGCCATCGCGTCCCCCGGAGAGCAGCCGCGGTGCCTCAGCAGCATACGACACCAGGCGTGATCCGTTCTGGTGCCCTTGTAATTTTGTTTCTTTGCCAGTCAGTGGATCCAGCAGCGAAACCACCACGCCCGGCCCCGGGCCTGCAAGGAGTTGCCCCAGTAAACTTGCCCCGACATTATCTCCCTGCACCACTGCTACCTGAGTACCGGATGGATGAAATGCTGCTGAACTCACCACACGGTTCGTTAAAGCAGGTTGCCAGCTTTGAGTCATCAGTTGTTTTGTCTGCCAGATGCGTACGGTGTTATCCCAGGAGCAGGATGCCAGCTTACCCGACTGCAGATAGATCAGGCTATTGATGTAGCTGGTGTGGCCACGCAGGGTACGCAGCACTTTGCCGGTGCGTGCTTCATAAACCGAGATGGGATTACCCATGTATTCAATAAAAGCTATTTCGCTGCCATCGGGGCTGAGAGCCACATCCCCCACGCTACCCGGCATTCCTGGAGTGGTCATCACCACTTTGCCTGTCTCCAGATCAATCAGTTGGATAATTACCTGCGGTTTGGCGCTGCTGTCAAAACCGGCCAGTGCCATCCATTTGCTATCAGGAGTAAAGGAATAAGCTCGCATGAAAGGGAATTCCTGCAAGACTTCACCGCTTTGCAAATCACAGAGCACGAAGATATTCTCATGCAGGGAGGTCATGTACATGCGAGGGTTTCTTTTGGAACAGAGAACCCGTTTACCGTCCGGCAAAATGGCTATCACATTTTTGAGTTTGGCTGACAGAGGTATTTCCTGACCGGAGGAAGTATCCCAGACTTTAGACTGTCTTTGAGCGGTAGACACCAGAAGACGGTCATTCTGGTAAAAGGAAACCAGACTGATTTGCCCGGGTAGTTTGCCGAGCGTTGAGAGTAGCTTACGTGTCTGGACATCCCACAAGGTCACCTCGCCGTTGCGTTCGGCCAACCCCATTAGGGTGCCTGCCGGGTTGAGCGCTGCACGGGTCACATTTCGGTTATCACTCGATGAAATCTCCCAAAGCCTCTGTTTTTTCTCTAAATCCCATAACACGACGCCGGCCAGGCCTGTATCGGCCACGGTCAGCAGGTGATTACCCTGCCGGTTCGCATCCAGAAAGCGGGTGAATTGACCATTACCAGGCAAGAGGACAGATTCCTCATGGCTGATACGGTGCAGATAGTTCCATTCCCAGTTTCGCCGATCGGGTGGCAATTCGTTCAGTAGTGTCAGTGTGCTGTTCAGATTATTCGACAGCCAATATTGATGTGCTAATGAAATACGGTTGGCATAGAGGATGCCTTCCGTTTGCGTGCGAAGTCGCTTCTCGATGGCAGCAGCTTTCTCGGCCTTGTCACGTTCGGCCTGGGCCTGACGGGTCAGTTCGCCTTCACGTTCCGCGGCTTGTTGGGCAGCCACCAGATTCCGAGCCGTTTCCTCGCTGCGTAGCTGTGCGTTGTACAAAAGCCCAGCCAGGGCTGCTACCACGCCCATGGCCAGGATCACCGAGGCAGCAATCAAGCTGGCGATCATCGGGTTGCGGCGAATCCACTTCTGTGCCCGTTCCAAAGTGCTGACAGGCCTGGCGTGAATAGGTTCCCCGGCCAGCCAGCGTTCCAGTTCCTCCGCAACTTCCTCGGCGGAACGGTACCGGGCAGTAGGTGCTTTTTCCATGCACTTGAGTGTGATGGTTTCCAGATCGCGATCGATCTCCGGTTCCACGGCGTTGGGCTTAATGGGTTCCTTGTTCAGAACATCGAGAATAGTCTCTAATGGTGTCTTGCCACGAAAAGGAGGATTACCTGTCAGTAACTCGTAGAGGATGGCCCCGAGACTATAAACATCCACCGCGGTACTCAGCCCCTTTTCACAGCGTGCCTGTTCCGGAGCCATATATGCAGGAGTGCCGACGATCGCGCCGGTATTGGTGAGATCGCTCCCGCCTTCCACCTTCTTCGCCAGACCAAAATCGGTGACATGCGGTTCCCCCTGGGCATCGAGCAGGATATTGCCGGGTTTCAAGTCACGATGCAAAATGCCCCGCTGATGGGCATGATGCACGGCTCGGGCCACTTTCGCCATCAGCAATGCCACCCAGCGCTCACGTTCCCTAAGAGGCATGGCATTATTTTGTTCCCTCGCCTGACTCAGGCTTACCCCATCCACCAGCTTCATGGTGAAATACTGCTGGGTCTCGAATTCTCCCACCTCATAGATGGGCACAATATGGGGATGATCAAGGTTGGCAGCCGCTTCCGCCTCAGCACGAAAACGCTGTACATCACTGGCACTGGCCAAGTTTCCGGCAAGGATCATCTTAAGTGCAACCATCCGCTGCAGGCTCGTTTGCCGGGCTTTGAAGACAACTCCCATGCCACCACGAGCGATTTCTTCCATCAGTTCATAATCGCCAAAGTATCGAATACGCTGGCCCGGCTCGGCGCTCCCTGTCTGGAGTCCCAAGGTCTCCGCCTGTGCATCGACAGCACCACGCGGCCCCAGAACGGCTTCAAGCTTCCCCCGGTGACTGAAGTAACTCCGAATCTGGTCTGCATATTCCGGGTATCGTGTGGTCCATTCGGCGACGTCTACACCTTGGCCGTTGGTTTGTTCGTCTGCTTCAATCAGCGATGCCAGAATGGAATCAAACCCGGTGGAGGAGGTATTCTGGTTCATGGCGATTCCTCAGAAAGTGCCA
>CAYPJB010000445.1:0-3776 GCA_964410845.1 uncultured Bacteroidales bacterium
CAGGAATTCCGCTCCAGGCCCGAGACAAAGTAAGCATACATTCCAATCGGTTGCTTACCCTTTTGAACGTAGACAAGCTGATAGCTGAGCGAGCCCTCCGGCCCGGCCGTCACTTCCCTCAATTCGTAGCCGGGCGGTAGGTAGACCGTCACCGAACGTTCGTTGTCGAGATGCGCTGAACGAAAGTGTGTGTGATACACTAACCGGCTTAACGAAGGTACGGGTTCAGGCATCCAGCTTCTTACCTGCGACGGTGATCAATTCTTTTGCAAGGTATTCTCGTTCTATCACTTCCCTGCCAGATGTGCATCCAAGGTCGCCTTCAAACCCTGCATGAACGTATACGCTGGTGCGTAGCCCAGATCGTTCCTGGCTGCGGTGATATCCGCCTGGGAGTGACGAACATCGCCAGCCCGGGCTTCCTTGAAGATCGGTTCCAGCTTCGAACCCAGCAGTTCATTCAGCCCGGCGATGAGATCCAGCAGCGTTGTATTGCCACCGACACCGATGTTGTAAACCTTGCCGACGGCTTTCGGTGCATCCGCTGCCTTCATCACTGCTTGAGTCGCATTGAGCACATAGGTGAAATCCCGTGACTGCAAACCATCACCGAAGACGAGTGGCTGCTTGCCTTTGCTCATGGCATCAATGAATAAGGCTATCACGCCGGTATAGGGGTTCTTGGGATCCTGCCGGGGGCCGAAGATGTTGAAAAAACGGAGCCGGACAGTTTCGAACCCATAGCTGGCCGTGAAGGCCTTGCAGTAGTGTTCACCCGCCAGCTTGGCTGCGGCATAGGGTGACAGGGGAGCGATGGCATCGGATTCGTGCCGCAGCGCACCCGGCGTATCGCCATAGGCACTGCTGCTGGCTGCATAGACCAACCGTCGAACCTTGGCATGCCTTGCTGCTTCGAGCACGTTCAGTGTGCCGGTGGCACAGGCTTCATGCGAGAGCAGCGGGGCTTCCACACTCCGCTGGACGGAAGGCAGTGCTGCCAGGTGGAAGACCACTTCACAACCTGCCACGGCCTTCGCTACATCGGCGGGCTTGGTGATGCTGCCTTCGATGAAGGTGATCTGGGAACGGATCGGATCGAGGTTCACCGTGCGTCCGGTGCTGAGGTCATCAAGCACCACCACCTGGTTGCCTGCAGCCAGCAGGCCTTCGGTAAGGTGTGATCCAATAAACCCGGCACCACCAGTTACAAGCACTTTACGCACAGTGGTCATCCTCAAATAGCAAAGCACCGAGATAGCTCATCCCGGTGCCTTTGATCTTACAACATTCGCTTACTTCACGGTGGCAGCGAAGTCCTTCAGAGCCTTGACAGGGCGTGCCTTCACGACCTTCTTGGCTGGCTTGGCTGGGTAGTGCTTCATGGTCTTGGTGAACGGGTCCATGCGTTCGCCAGCGGGAACAGCCTTCTTCTGATCCAGCTTGAACTTGCACAGACCGGGCAGCGTGAACACGCCAACGCCCTTCTTGCCCAAGTCAGCGTGAATGTGATCGGTCAATGCGTCGAGCACAGCAGTCACATCCTTCTTGCTCAGTCCCGTTGCCTCGGAGAGATTCTTGATCATCCCGGACTTCGTGGTTGCTTTCACTTTAGCTGCGGCCATCTGTAATCCTCGTAAGTGTTACAAACCGAAAATGCTTTCGACGTACAACACGTTAGGCCTCCTCTCCCGCCTCGTCAACAATAATCATGAAAAAAGCCCGAAAAAACGCTGCTTTTCTTCGGTGATACTCCCCACCACGATCTTGACTTCAACTTAACTTCTTTTCCGTATACGATGACATCCCATGAAACCCATCATCAAAATCTGTGGCGTGACGACCGATGCCTGCATTGACAGTTGCCTGTCAACGGGCATCGAGACCGTCGGCTTCAATTTCTATCCGCCATCGCCTCGATCGCTGAGCATCGCTCAGGCCAAGGCCCTGCGCGAGCGCCTGCCTCGTCCTGTCCAGGCCGTTGGCGTCTTTGTCAGGCCTGATCCTGCCGAGCTGGCGGCCATCGTGCAGGCCGTTCGGCTGGATGTCGTGCAACTGCATGGCACCGACGCCGACTACTGGACTCACTTCCAACCACCTCCCGTTCCCCTCTGGCTCGCTCAGGGCGTCAGCAGCGTTGCCGATCTGAAGTCGATCCAGTTGCAATTGCGTCTCCTGCGATCGATGAATATCGCTGTCACTGCGGTGCTGCTCGATGCCAAGCTTCCCGGTCAGCATGGAGGTACCGGCACACTGGCACCCTGGGATATCATCCAGCAGGCCCAGTTCGATGTTCCCATCATCCTGGCTGGTGGCCTCACGCCGCTCAATGTGCGTGATGCCATCCTGGAGATGAAGCCCGCCGGCGTGGATGTTGCCAGCGGAGTCGAGAGCAGCCCTGGGCACAAGGATCATCAACTCGTTGCTGATTTCCATCGCCATGCCCACGCCGCCTGGAAACGTCTGTCTGATCAAGGCAGCTTCACGTATCGCTGGTAGAGTTCCGCCACCTTGCCTGTCTCCGCGTTGCCGGGATGAATCAGCACGCCGTAGCGGAAGGTGAGATGCTGCCCCTTGGCCAGCTTGGCGACATCACCTTGGGCATCGGGGAACTTCGAGTGGGCCCGGCCAAATGGATTGGCCGTGAATAGGCCGTAATCGCGGGCATGCCAGCATGCGGGGATGCTGTTCTTCGGATGATCGAAAATGGTGATGCCCACTTTCTCCCCGTTTACGGTTCCACTGTAATCCACCCATGCTGACCGCAGCCCCCAGCAACCCTGACGATCGACGTTGTTGTTGTTACCCATGTGCTGTTTGCCTTCCGCATTCTGCATCAGGCCGTCCTTCTTGCTCTTCTCTGCCATCACATCTGCCACGCGTACAGCCATGAAGCCATCCTTCTCATCGCCGAAGGTGATGTCCCCTTCGCTGGCGTGCAGATCGATATCGAAGACAATCAGTTGGGCATCTCCCAAACTCACCAGGTGTAGCGTGCGTTTCTCTTCAAGGATCTTGGTGCCAGTCGTTGTCTGCCAGGTGTTATGGGTGACGATGGAAGCATGCCCCGGGCCATTGGCAGGCTCTTCGACCCTGGTGCAAAGTTGTTTGCCAAGTTGCTGTTGAACCGGGTTGACCACATCGGCCCAGAAGTTGGCATTGATCGGCTTCGCTTCGCCCGGCTTGTGCAGCATCACAATCTGATGTCCGACCCAGCAGCCCTTGTGATGAATGTGATCCTTCGTCTCGCCGGGCACATCCTTCTGCATGGGGTACGCCCGGGTGATGGGCTTGCCTTCCTTCGAATAGAGCGGATGGAAGTGAGGACGAGGCTGGCTCGGATCGAACAGGTAGCGGCCAACCGCATGGTCACCAATCTTGAGTTCGACCATGTTGCCAAACTTCTTGATGGAACAAGCAGGCTCCTGCGCCACGAGCGGAGCAGTAAAGCAGAGCAGAAGTAGACAACTGAAACGCATAAGAGAGCTTCCTGACAAAGTAAAGGAACGGGACGATTGTAAGACGAGGGCAGGGAGGATGTCAAACATGGTTCATGGTTTGGCAGGTGATTGGTTGAGTTGCTTGTTGTTGGTTGTTAGTGAAGAGCCGTGGGCTTCATGCCCACGGAACTGCGCGCAGCATCTCTGTGCTCGTGAGCGATGCAATTGCACTTTTTGTGACAAATACCATCACTCGAAGAGGTTGGCCGCTTACTTCGTGCGCGGCTCCGCCTCATGCGGAACTGCGAAAAAAGCAGGGAAAAGCAGACGTTAGCCCCC
>CAYPJB010000446.1:0-3774 GCA_964410845.1 uncultured Bacteroidales bacterium
CTATTAGGAGTCCAAGCATTTCCTAGAATCATCTTTCGCAGCATGTTGATGGCAATAAGTATTAATAAAGCTGCCCAGTAGACAACAAGAATCTTGGTAATGCGCTGTAATGATTTTACAGCTATCCCTTTTCTTGATTGCTTCCAATGAGGCAGATTGCTGGCCATCATGAATCCGCTGATTATCATGAAATAGACAGCCGAGCCATTAAAGAGGTAAAAAAGAGTTGGACCGATTAATTCATCGAGCTTGTGTGCAGATGCAAGTTTAGACGAATGCATCATGGTATGTACATGTGACAATACGACCGTCAGGGAGGCAAACCCACGGAAGGAGTCCAATACATGATTTCGACCTGTCGGATCGCCAGGCACTGGCTGGTGGTGTTGCATCACTGATCTTGCGAAGAGTCGTGCTTAGGATTATGGGGTAAAACCAAGCTTCAATCTACTATAAGGGATAAAACACTCGCGTACCGCTGCAGTTTTCTGAAGTTCACGGTTTTCATAAAGCACGTTTTGGGGGTGTTGTCCTATAATTTGCATTTTCATTACAACTGCTTGTGAATATGGTGAAAATATCGCTGCAACTCTGCAACAGTAATCAGACCATCACAGGAACCTGGAACACCAGCTCATTAATGCACTATGACCGAGGTCTTTTCCCCTAGTTCTGAAAATCCTCTTGCGTCGTCGTCGCAATTTGTGAAGGGAGTAGGGCCGCAGCGATATGAGAAATTGCTTAAGCTCGGGCTTCTCACCGTTGGCGATTTGCTCTTCTATCTCCCTCGGGCTTACGAAGCACTTACCAATCGTCTGAAAATTGTAGATCTCAAGCAGAATGATGAAGCTCAAACGATTATTGGCGAAGTAGTGGAAATAGAAGGACGAACGACAAACAGCGGCAAAGAACTTGTCAGCATCGTATTGAGCGATGGCGGGGAAACGGTGCTGGAAGCAGTGTATTTCAATCAGCCATTTGTTGCTAACCGGTTGCGTTATGGCATGCTGGTAGCCTGCACTGGAAAACCCCGGCGGTATCGTGGCCATTGGCAGATGAACAACCCACGTCTTCGTCCGGTTGATCAGGCAACCATGGCGGATGAATCATCGGAAGTGCTGCCGCTCTATGGTCTCACGGAAGGGCTACTTGCTGAAGCAATGAGGCGAATTCAACGCGAAGTAGTGAACCGTTATGCTGAAGCAGTTCGTGAAATCGTGCCTGCTCCGTTACTTTCTCGTCACGCACTACCCCGAGTAGCCGATGCCCTGAAAGCTGTACACATTCCGACCACGATGGGCGATGCGGAGACAGGCCGTAAGCGACTGGCCTACGATGAATTGCTGGTGCTGCAAGTAGCGCTGGGCCTGCAACGTCGCGATCAACAAGTCATTTCGAAAGCAGTGCCTCTGCCCCGTTCTCGATTGGTTGATGAACGTATTCGCAAACTGCTGCCATTCGATCTTACCAAAGGTCAGGAAAACGCCATTCATCAGATATGTGAAGATCTTTCCAAAGAGCGACCGATGCGGCGACTGCTCCAGGCGGACGTAGGGGCGGGAAAGACTGCGGTTGCAGTTTACGCGATGCTCGTCGCAGTGGCGAATAAGCATCAGGCTGCACTGATGGCTCCGACAGAGGTTCTGGCCAGGCAGCACTGGCGTACGTTGAACAAGTACCTGGCCAACAGTAAAGTCCGGATGGAGTTCCTTGTCGGTGGTATGTCCGAACATGATCGTCGGGTAGCGCTGGGCGAAATCAAGCGAGGACAGATCGATATTGTCATAGGTACCCAGGCTCTTATTCAGAATGACATTGAATTCAGCAATCTGGGACTCGTTGTCATCGATGAACAACATCGCTTTGGTGTCAATCAGCGTGCTACGATACGCCACAAAGGTCTCGATCCGCATTACCTGGTAATGACAGCTACGCCTATTCCGCGCAGCATTGCGCTGACCGTCTTTGGCGATCTGGATGTAGCAGTCATTCGCGACCTTCCGCCCGGGCGTAAACCGGTGAAGACGACTTGGATCCCGGAAGAAGAACGGGCTGAACTGATGACGCATCTGGTTGAGCAGATGAAAGCAGGCAGGCAATTATATGTAGTCTGCCCAATGGTGGAGGAATCGGCAGATAATGACCTGAAGGGAGCGATAGATACTGCCAGGCTGTTGAGTGATGGGCCGTTTCAGGGCATGCGGGTGGGCATACTGCATGGTCGTATGGATGACCGCAGCAAGGATGCAGTGATGACACAATTTCAGAACAAGGAAATTGACTGCCTGGTGTCAACCACTGTGATCGAAGTGGGTGTCGATATCGCCAATGCCACGATGATGGTCATTGAGCATGCGGAGCGGTTTGGCATATCACAGTTGCATCAGTTGCGTGGGCGAGTGAGTCGAGGGCCTGTGGCGGGGGAATGTTACCTGTTTGCCAATACAGCCTCGCCGGAATCGAAAGACCGTTTACGATATTTCTGCAAGACGACGGATGGTTTTCTGCTCGCTGAGAAGGATCTGGAACTGAGAGGAATAGGCGAATTCTTCGGCACTCGCCAGCATGGAGCAGGTGAACTGAAGATCGCCAATCCTGTACGTGATGCTGAGTTACTGTCCCTCGCCAGGCATGATGCCCTGGAACTGATCCAGCGTGATCCGGGTCTGCAGGCGCCTGAACATGCCGGGATTCGTGCAGCAGTACTATCGCGTTACGGAACCATGCTGAGCCTGGCTGGCATTGGTTAGTGAATAATTAACCAAGTGATTGAAGCTACTGGGCTTTGTCATGACCGTTCCTCTATGAATTACCTGTTATCACACCCTCGCATGAAGGCGATTATTTACGCAAGTAGCCTTGCTGTGCATTGGATGTGCGATCAAAGATGAATCGTACCCCAACTTCGTGCCAGCCACCTTGTATATGCTGATCGCAGCGGACAAGCTGGGTCATGACGGGCACTGGATCGGTTTGTCGAGGATGTACTAGCTCCACTTTGATGTGATTGTGCTTGATGTCGATAGGTGAATAAAACGAAATGCCACCCAGTGAAATGTCTTTACCCTGGCACTGAATCGGAGTGCCACGATCGCCCCGGGATGCAATGACAGTTACCTTGATTGGAACGTTGTACTCAAATCGTTCCTGCTGTCGGCGATCGTGATTGGCTTGCAGGAATGTACGAAGTGTTTCGACGATGCGTGGTCCGGCTTCTCGCAGGAGTTCTTCTGCTTCATCAACATTGCTGATACCATAGGGCTTAATCTGAATGGTCACATCAGTCAGCATGGCTTGGCGAATGGTAGGCTTGACCAGGTGAAGAGTAATTTCGAGTCCCATCGGCTGTGCGCGAAGGCTCTTCCAGAATGATTTGTTGGCTCGAGGGACGCGATAGATATACACATTGTCTTCAGTTCGCACGAATTCAGCACCGATAGCCAGACGGAAACCGTCCAGCTTGGCTTGTGCCAGACCGGCCATCAACATCGCACCGCAGCGGTGATGAATCAGTTCACCACGGCGATGAATGTAACGAACGGCATTAATGGTTTCCGTGGGCCAGGCTGCAACAATCGTGCTGACGATTTCCGAAACTGCCTGAGTCGCAGGCATACCGCCTTGTGCAGATTGTGAAGTGTTGATTTCCAGCCAGGAACCTGTGGAAGTACCAGCCAGCGGAGATGCGTATTGCTGAGGTTTGTTCACCCGGAACGATGCTATTCCAGTAGCACAATGTTCGAGTGCGTCTATCAGTTCCATGCAAGATTGGAA
>CAYPJB010000447.1:0-3766 GCA_964410845.1 uncultured Bacteroidales bacterium
CATCGAGGCGATCTCATCGGCGGTAGCGGGCACGAAGGTGCCGCCCCAGTTCCGAAACTCGCCGTTGTCGCTGCCGTCCGACACGCCTTTGTGGCGCCAGTCTAGGTGCGCCTTGGCCTTGGCGTCTTCCCTGAGCTCCATGTACACGAGGCCCAGCGTGCTGTGCGCCGGCACGTAGCCGGGATCCGCCTTGATCGCCTCCTGCAATTCCTGCAGAGCCACGCCGAAGCGACCGATCTGCAGATAACTGGCACCCAACTCGGTATGTGCCCGCGCCCGCTCGGCCGGCGTCCCCGGCTCGGGCCGCGGAGTGGCAGCAACGGAACGCGTGTCCACTTCCTGCCCGGGTCCCGGTGCACGGCAGCCTGCCGCCAGCATCAGTGCCACGATGAGCGGCATGATGAGCGGTTTTCCCATGGCCAGCGCAATGATAACACTGAAGAGGGCTAGAAAGTTCAACCCCCAGCGGGTTTCGGGGTGCGACTGCAGAAAACTGGAGGCTGGGCTGCTCATAGATGGTTTCATGCCACGGGACAAATGATCATTGACAAGGTACTGTCACAACCAATGATCAACATGCGCAAGCAACCGGCAGTACGAACAAAAGTCGCCTGGCACATTGCTGCTGACAGCGTTCAAGTGAGACTGTACCATAGTCGGTGAAGCAAGAACAAGCGGCGGATGGAAATTTTGAGGGTGCCATGTCGAGCAGTAGCCCGCAGCCACCAGACTGGCGTGACGACCGAACCGTAAGCCCACTTCCTTTCTTCGTGGGCATCATTGCCCTGCTTCTGTTTACGTGGCTGTGGATCGATGTCAATTATGTCTGGCACTATCTTTCACCATTGGGCGGTCCTCCACCTCGGGATGAACTACTACGCACCCGCCCGATGACAGCAGTGATCCTGGGTTACATGCTGATCGGTTCCACAGTAGCTTTTCTCCTGCAGCCTCACCCCTGGCGAGCGCTCGGTCTGCTTCCCTGGGGGGGACTGTTCCTGTGGGTATTGATGATCATCGGCCTGGTAGTGGATTACTCTTCCACGCTGGGACGACCACTATTCGCCATTGTTGCAGGAATTCTTTGGTATGTGCCTTTTTCGACAGGAATGCGTCGCCTTTCCCAAGTCCCGATCATGGAAGGAATGCGCAAACCACTCGATTGGGCAGCCGCAGCATTCATGGGAGGACTCAGCCTGCTGCTCTATGGCTGGTCGGACTACAACCACAAGATTAATGATCTGGTTCGACGTTCTGATCGACTGACTACGTCCGAGAACCCATTTCCCACAATGAACACCCAGATTTACCAGGCTCTCTGGGAAGGTGTGCAGACTCGAGCATGGATTCTTTTCCTCATCGCTACTGTTGTACTTATCTTCTGGATCTATCTCTACCGCCGAGAGATGTTTGAATCCTTCTTCGAGTTGTTCTTCCTGCCAATCTATCGGTTCAAGCTGGTTGGACCTGGGGTCGGACAGTTTCCCACGTACGGCCCCGTGCTCATCGTTGCCAATCACGCCTCATATTTTGATCCCGTCTGGATCGGCAAGGTTGTACCTCGGCAGATCACTCCGATGATGACCAGCGTTTTCTTCGATCGAGCTGGTTTGAAATTTCTGGTGAAGGATATCTTCGGCTGCATCCGCGTGGCCGATGTTGCCCGTCGGAAGGAAACTCCACCGGAGTTAGGCGAAGCCATTGAACGGTTGAAACACGGCGAATGCGTTCTCCTCTTCCCCGAGGGTCGTATGCGCCGTACGGAAGACGAACTGCTCAAGCACTTCGGCCAGGGTGTCTGGCATATCCTGAAAGAACGACCCAACACCCCCGTTGTACCTATCTGGATCGAAGGAGGCTGGGGTAGTTTCGCTTCTTATTACGGTGGCACGGAACCCACTGTCAACAAAGGTAAATGGTTCGACTGGAACCGCAAGATCACCTTGGTACTCGGCGAACCCATCGTTCTTGATCCGCCACTATTAGAGCAACACCAGTCGACAAGAAAGTACCTGATGGATTGCGTACTGACCTTGCGGAAGTTTTTGCCCAAAAACCATACGAAGCTGCTGGGTGGACCGCCTGCCCCTCCATCATTGCCGGCATGAGCTGATTGATCCGGTTTTCTCATCACTTCACGATAAGGACATCGCTATGGACTCCTACCATCACCTGGGCTTCGCTACCCGTGCAATTCACGCTGGCCAGGATGCTGACCCTGCAACCGGGGCGACCATTGTTCCCATCTATGCCACCAGTACCTACACCCAGGCAGCACCGGGTGACCACAAAGGCTACGAGTATAGCCGGAGTGGCAACCCTACTCGCACTGCACTGGAGACATGTCTGGCTGCCCTCGAAGGGGCTGACATGGGCCTGGCTTTTGCCTCTGGCCTGGCAGCAACGAACGCTACACTGGCGGCACTGCTGAGGCCAGGGGATGAGATCCTGGCCAATGCAGACCTCTACGGTGGCACCTTCCGCATTCTCGACAAAGTCTACAAACCCTGGGGGCTAGAGCCTCGCTACACCGAAGATGGCTCCGCAGCAGGCTTCGCGTCGATGGTCACTCCCAAGACGAAAATGATCTGGGTGGAGACACCAACAAATCCAATGCTGCAGATCATCGACATCGAAGCAGTGGCAGAAGTCGCCAGGAAGGCTGGTGCAGTTCTGGTGGTCGATAACACTTTTGCTTCACCATACCTGCAACAACCCCTGCACCTCGGGGCGGACCTCGTCCTGCACAGTACCACCAAGTACCTGGGTGGGCACTCCGATGTCGTTGGTGGTTGCCTGGTCGGGAAGAAAGACCTGGTGACCAAGGTGAAGTTCCACCAGAACGCTTCCGGTGGCACTCCCGGGCCTTTCGACTGCTACCTCACTCTACGCGGCGTGAAAACGCTGGCTCTCCGCATGGAGAAACATTGCCAGAGTGCAAGGCATCTGGCCGACTGGCTTGCACATCATCCGCAGGTGGAATCTGTCTACTACCCCGGACTCAAAGGCCACCCCGGCCACGCCATCGCCAGGAAGCAGATGCGCGATTTCGGAGGCATGGTCAGCCTGCGCGTCAAAGGCGGGAAAGCAGCAACGATGCAGTTCCTTACCCATACCAAGCTGTTCAGCCTGGCTGAGAGTTTAGGCGGGGTTGAATCGCTGGTGAACCATCCTGCCACCATGACACATGCCAGCATCCCGGCTGAAATTCGCCTGAAACGTGGCGTTGATGATGGCCTCATCCGCCTCAGTGTCGGGATCGAGGATGTAGCTGACTTGCAGGATGATCTGGAAAAGGCACTGGCAGCAACCAGGTAAGGTTCCTCGTAGAAATCGTCTTCGCCCATTCGCCAAGTACCATTTGTGAGATAGACTTGGCGAAACGTCATGGATCATCGCCCAATGCCCATCGCCCGTATCAAGACCGTCGTTTTCCTTGCTTTCTTTCTGGCTGCAGCGGGCTGATGTACCAGACTGTCTGGGTTCGCATGCTCACCCGCTTCCTGGGAGCAACTACCTACGCTACTGCTACCGTGCTGATCGTTTTCATGGCAGGATTGGCACTCGGCAGTTATGTATGCAGCCGGCGAGCCGACCGTATTACCAAGCCACTACACTTGTATGCATTGCTGGAACTGGCCATCGGCGTCCTGGCTCTACTGGCATCGTTTGTTGTCATTAATGGCGTCGGACAAGTATATGTCAGCATGTATGATCAGGTAGGCAACTCACCAGCGACACTTCTGTCGGCTCGTGTACTTTTTGT
>CAYPJB010000448.1:0-3755 GCA_964410845.1 uncultured Bacteroidales bacterium
ATCGTTGTGAGTGCCTTTTTCCAGCTTGAGAAAAGTCTTGCTCTTGCTGCCAGCCGCATCATAAAGGTCTTTCCCATGATGAAACGGGATCACTTCATCCGAACCACCGTGAGCGATCAAGAGAGGTTTTGTGTACTTTTGCAGCTTGCTGCGGTTGTCATAATGATGTGACATCAGCCAGCGAACGGGGAATATGGCCATGATCTCCTGCCCGATGTCACGAATGGTGGTGAATGGGCTGAGCAGAATAAGTGCCCGATGATCGTGTTTACTGGCCAGTTCACAAGCCATTGCACAGCCAAGTGATTGCCCCATCAGGTAGAGTTGACTGACCGGTATCTTCCTGGTGTCGATCAGCCAGCGATAAGCAGATTCTGCTGCGGCATAACATGTCTTCTCGTTCGGACTGCCAGTGCTCTTGCCAAAGCCGGGATAATCGTAGATCAGCACATTGCAAGGCAGCCAACGGCGTATCTCAGGGATGATCCACGAGTGGCCACTCAGGTTACCCGCATTTCCGTGGCTAAACAGTATGGTGATGGTGGCATTCGGATCATAACACCACCATGCATGGATGATATCGCCCGTTTCAGATTGCAGCGTGACATCCTCGAACTTCAATCCCGGAGGGGGTGACCAGTATTCACTGGTGCTGCTGGGGTGATAAATCAGCTTGCGTTCCAATGTCAGAAGAAAGCCTAGCAAGGCCAGGTAGATAGTCATCATGATGAAAATACTCCCGCGAAGCCTTTTCCTTGCCTGTGGCAGCCCCAGACGATGAACCTCGTTGTGATAGAGGTAATACCGGAACGCAGCATAACCGAGAATAACGAAGCCCAAGAGCATAACCCATTAGACCACAACCGAATCTTCATGGAAGAGCTTCTTGCATGCTCTTGAGAAGTATGCGATGTTGTCGCTGATCAGGAAGGAAGGCATCATGTGGGTATTTCTTTTCATCATCAGCGCGACATTGCCATCGAAGGATGGAGCCATGTACCAGCAGGCACATACTAATATTGCTCATCGTGGCGCTTCAGCATACGCTCCGGAGCACACTCTGGCCGCCTACCGTCTGGCACTGACCATGAAAGCCAACTTTGTCGAGCCTGACCTGCAAGTAACCAAGGATGGCGTGCTGATCTGCATGCACGATACGTCGCTCGAACGCACCACCAACGTGAAGAAAGTCTTTCCCGACCGCAGCCGGGAAGTGAAAGGCAAGAATCAATGGCTCGTCGCTGATTTCACGCTTGCTGAAATCAAACAACTGGATGCAGGCAGTTGGTTCCATGGCAGGTTTGAAGGTGAAAAGGTCCCGACGCTGCAGGAAATGATTGATGTCGTAAGAGGTCAGGCAGGCATCATCCCCGAAACGAAGTCGCCTGAAAGTTACGAGCAGCACGGCCTGGCAATGGAAAAGCTCCTGATGGAACTCCTCAAGAAGAATGGCTTGGATAAGAAAGGTGCTGATCCGAAGACTCCGGTCGTGATTCAGTCCTTCAGCCTTTCCAGCCTGCAAAAGATGCGGAAGGAACTGCAGTGTGAGCTGCCTTTATTGTTGCTCTATACCCGTGCGGAGAAAGACACCTTCAGCCCGGAGAACCTGAAAAAACTTAAACTGGAAGTCGATGGCGTCGGTCCCAGCAAGAGCATCGTGTTGCAGTACCCCGAAATGGTAAAGGCATGCCATAGTGCGGGACTGCCAGTCACTATTTACACATGCCGATCGAGAAACACTGAAAAAATGTCTGAGGTAAAGAATGAAATGCAACAGTTCCTCAACCTGGGTGTTGACGCCATTTTCACGGATAATCCCGACCAGTTTCCGCGCTAATGTCGAGGTATAACGAGACAGGGTCGTGCAAATGATGCACAACCCTGCAGTTATTTTCCGAAACAATCAGTTTAGAACTGATCCAGGAAGAAGTGATTTCCACGATAGTAACGCTTGTTTTCGAACAGTGGGTAGTGGAAGTTCTGATCGAGGTATGGGGGGTAAGCCATCCAGTTGGGAGCAGGCTGGAAGTGACCGCGTGGCTGAGGCCAGCGCTGATAGTTAGGAGCGTAATTGTGGGGGTAGTAATAGTACGGGTAGTGATACATCCGGTTGATTTCATCAGCCTTGGCTGTATCAGCACCACCAAAAAACATCCCCAAGCCGAGCAGTCCGGCCAGGAGCAGCGTAACGCCGCGAGCGAACATGTGTGATCCTCCATGAAGAAGCAGCTACCCACGGCAACCTTTCCGTGGCTCGCAGCTAACAGTAGTTTCGGCAAGCGAACCGACAAACACGCTTCGTGATGTCAAGTTAGCAGCATTTCTTGAACGATTTCCTGCAGATTATGCATCGGGTGCCGAAGGCTTCTGATGTGGTCAATCTGCCGGACAGACTTCCCTGCTTCCTATAAATCATGAATAGCTTTCTACTTTTGCTTCAAGTTTGAGCCTATGAGCCATACAGTCACCTGGGATAACCCGTTTCAAAGTCGCTATAGCAGCCCAGAGATGCTCGCCCTGTGGAGCCCGCAGAAACGTATTGGCCTCTGGCGCCGACTCTGGGTAGCGCTGGCTGAAGCAGAAATGGAGTTGGGCCTCACCTCTGAAGACGGAACGCCACGCATCGTCCCCAGCCAGATTCTTGAGATGCAGGCCCACCTCGACGATATAGACTTCGCCCAGGCAGCAAAGTACGAGAAGCAGTTTCGCCACGATGTGATGGCGCATGTTCACACCTATGGCGACAAATGCCCCACGGCCAAAGGCATCATCCATCTTGGAGCTACCAGTTGCTATGTCACCGACAATGGCGATCTCCTTCTGATGAAGGAATCGTTGCAACTGCTTCGTACACAACTCATCGCAGTACTTCGAGCACTGGCAGGCTTTGCTGATAAATGGAAAGCACTTCCAACGCTAGGCTACACTCACTTCCAGCCCGCTCAACTGACGACCGTCGGCAAACGGGCCACGCTCTGGATGTACGATCTCGTCCTCGACATCGAAGAGATCGAACACCGATTGGCAACCCTTCGTTTTCGTGGTGTGAAGGGAACAACCGGCACTCAGGCCAGTTTCCTCACTCTCTTCCAAGGCGATCATGTCAAGGTACGCCAGCTTGATCTGCTCGTGGCCAGAAAAATGGGTTTTGAACTCGTTCACGCCGTCACGGGACAGACCTACACCCGCAAAGTGGATAGTCAGGTAGTCGAGACTTTAGCTGGAATCGCCGAATCGGCTCACAAAGCAGGCAATGATCTTCGTCTGCTGCAGCATCACCATGAACTTGAAGAACCCTTTGAATCAGACCAGATCGGTTCGTCGGCCATGGCGTACAAGCGCAACCCCATGCGTGCGGAACGCATGTGCGGGTTGTCCCGTTTTGTGATAAACCTCATCGCCAATACCACTCAGACCACAGCCACTCAGTGGCTCGAACGCACTCTGGACGACAGTGTCAATCGCCGATTGACTCTACCTCAGGCGTTCCTCGGCACCGATGCTATCCTCAGGCTCTATCTCAATGTTGCCCGTGGCCTGAACGTCTATCCTGAACTCATCCACCGCAATGTCATGCAACAGCTTCCTTTCATGGCTACCGAAGAGATCATGATGCGGGCCACTCAAGCCCACGGCGACAGGCAGGTCATTCACGAAGCCATCCGCCAGCACAGCCATGCTGCCATGAATGAAGTAAAACAAGGCAGCAAGAATGATCTGCTGGAACGAATTCAGAAGGATGTGCTGTTCAAGTC
>CAYPJB010000449.1:0-3737 GCA_964410845.1 uncultured Bacteroidales bacterium
GGCTGGGTGCCGTTTCTGTTCAATAACGAAATCGAACGCAAGTGTCGGCAGGGCAAGGGGGAGAACAACAACTCCTCTCACAGCGATGCTACCAAGGTTTACTCCACCATCACATTCTTCCGTGGAACGCTGGATGTGGAAGAGATCATCCGCAATGCCTGTGCCGATATGAACAAGCTGACCTGGAACGCCAACTCGGAACATGAAAAGGCCAAGAACCGCTTCGTCATCCACTTCGTCCCCAAGCGAGGCAGCGACGACGACGACTATGGCACCGACAGCAACGGCTTGCCCTGGTATCAGACTAAATCCTATCGGCTGCTCTCGCATGAGCAGGATCAACTGGGCAAAGGAGGCCTGCACAGCGGCAAAGCACTGGACAACCTCATCTTCCCTCGCCGGGTGAAAGACCTGCTTCGCGAGATCGAGATGTGGCGAAGCAGCAAGGACTGGTACCGTCAGCGCAGCATTCCATGGAAACGGGGCTGGTTGTTGTACGGCCCTCCAGGCACCGGCAAGACCGCACTCGCTCGTGCTTTTGCCGAAGATCTGAACATGCCTATCTACGTCTTCAACCTGGCGGAGATGAGCAATCATGATCTGATTAAAGCGTGGAACGACATGCTCGTGAACGTGCCTTGCATCGCCCTCATTGAGGACATTGATAACGTCTTCCACGGTCGCGAGAACATCTCGCGGAAGAACCAGGGCATGCAGATCATGATGAACAACTCGCAGAAGAATGATCACGATGGCGGAGACAGGTCACGCCCCCTGACTCCACTGACGTTTGACTGCCTGCTTAACTGTATCGATGGCGTAGAGCGATCCGATGGTATTTTCACCATCGTCACCACGAATGACATTGCCAAGGTGGACCCTGCCATGGGGCAGCCTCGGCAACTGCCTGACGGGTCAACCGAGTTCATCTCGACACGTCCCGGCCGCATCGACAAGGCTGTTGAACTCACTTACATGGAAGTGGACAACAAAAAGGCCATGGCCAAGCGCATCCTGGGTGAATACCCGGACAAGCTGGCGGAAATGCTGGCCTTCGTGGAGAAGTTCCCAGACCTGCAGGAGACGCCTGCTCAGTTCCAGGAACGCTGTGCCCAGATTGCCCTGGCCTGTTTCTGGAAGGAGAAAGAAGCTCTCAAACTGGCAGAAAAACTGTTACGAGAGCCACAAGCTCCTGCTTCGCCTCAAATGGAGGTGAAAACCAGGGATGCAGAGGCAGCAGTGAATCAGGAATTGCAGCCAAGCCAGACATAACGACGAGTTCGAATGTAAACAAGCACACCCAGGAGTTCTTCCTGGGTGTTTTCATTTCGCGGTGGTTTGCTCCGGGGACTTAGATCCCTCGGCATTTTTACGCTACGTCACGGTCTTCGAACAGCAACAGACCGATCAACATGGCGATGATCACATAGATCAACGCATGGATGCCGACTTGAAGGGTGTAGGCATCCCAGGGAATGTAGATGATACCGCTCGCTAGGGCGGATTCGATCTTGAAGACATTCAGCGAAGGCAGAATGAACCCGAAGAGTTCAGCCACGAATTTGACGAGAGCGATATCTCCTGCTTGATTCTTCAATACTGGCACCAAATTACCAATGAAGAAGATGCCCAGGCAGATAAAGAGATTGAGCACGAACGGCAGACGAGTAGCGAGGGCAACTGTGATGGCAGTCATGATGGCCACCTGACAGAAATGGCAGAATGGGCCAGCGGAGAGTAACTCGACCACCATGAATATACGCAGGAAGTACACTACACCTTCCTGAATGAGAGTAGGGAACTTGGCGGAAAGTGTTCGGACGTCATTCAAGGCGGTCAGGTAACCCAGTTCTTCGGGCTTGCTCCCCATATCTTCCAGCAGACGTTCGTAATCAATCTTGATGTTGATGGACCATCCCATGAAGATGGTCAGGATGAGAATCATCAGTAAGGCAGCTGCCATGATGCCGAGATACTTGCCAATCAGAAAGTCACGACGAGCAACGGGCTTGGAGAGCAATGTCACTGCCGTACGACCTTCGATTTCTTCAGCAACCGAGATAGCTGCAGTAAAGAGCGTCAGAATGAGCGGAGGCAACAGAATGGCAGAGAGTTGCAACTCTTTCAGCATCTTCAAGTCTTCACCGAACGTGTAGTACGGCAGGAAGATCGAAAGTGCCATGATGAACATCATGAAGATCAAGAGAAACCAGAAGAGTGGCTGGCGAATAGTTTCCTTGTAGGCTGCCTGGGCGACAGCCATCATCTTGGTGGGCAGTGAGCCAACAGCCATGTAAATCAGCAGTGCAAAAAGGAATACGAACACACCCAAAGTCACTAATGCGCCCATAGTGGCTGATCACCATACAGAATGAAGAACTTCTATTTCAAGATAGGACTTCGCCCGCTTCCGCCTACGGAGAAGTGATGAAGTACGTGGAGGTAATACGCGGGAAAAGCGGCTGACGTTCGTATTGAATTGTCCAAAATAGAGCGTTATGCTTTGCGTAAGCGGCATAAACTGCCAGAATTGAGTCTATTTGCCTCGTTCTGTGCAGATTCGATCAAGAATTTCGTGCTTTCCTTGTGCATTCTGGAGACTGTGAACTAAGCTAAGGATGAGGTGCAGGAACTTGCACTGGCGTGTAGGTATCGCCAAAGCGGTGTAGAAATAACCGAAATACCCGTCACGCAATAGTCTGAGCCAATTTAACTATGAGGTCGCCTGCCCATGATGACTGCCGAATTGGGCGCTTGTGAGTGGTTCGTCTGGGATTTACGTCGCAGTAATCTCGTCGAACGCGGCAAGCTGGAGCAATTAGTTGCTGATTACATGGCACGCCATCCCAAGGCGGAGCCAGCAGAGCTCGCAGCCCACCTGGTCGATCAGAGTATTCTGACTCGCTTCCAGGCCGATAGTTTGCTCAATGGCAAAAGCCAGGGGCTGGTACTCGGATCATTCATTGTTCACGACATTCTCGGCTCTGGAACAATGGGCACGGTCTATAAAGCCAAATCGAAAGTCAACAACGAGTGGTATGCAGTCAAGGTACTGCCTCGCCGCAGCATGTGGAACATCCGCCTGGCTCGCCGCAAGGTACGTGACTTTGAACAGTTCAGCCATCCTGCCGTGGTTCCCTTTGTGGATGTGGGCACTGCCGGTGCCATGCACTACCTGGCTTGGCCACTGGTCGAAGGCGAACCGCTGCAGAAGCTCGTCGAACGGCAAACCCGACTCTCTGCACCGGAAGTTGCCCTCTATGGTATGCTCGCTGCAGAGGGCCTTGAAGCATCTCATCAACGCAGCATCCTGCATGGTCTGATGAAGCCATCCAATATCATGATCACCCCGGATCAACGGGTGAAGATTCTCGACTTCGGCGTCGGCTCGCTGCTGCTGGAATCGGAAAGTGGCGAATCCGTCGTCGATACCATGTCGAGTGCCAATACACTTGCTTCCGGTCTCGACTGTGCCAGCCCTGAAGGCATCATGGATCCGACGAGCATGTCGTATCCTTCCGATCAATACAGCCTGGGCTGCATCCTCTATTTCTGCCTAACTGGTCAATATCCCTTCCCTGGCAATAATGCTGTGGAAAAGATGATGGCCCACCAGACCAAGGCTCCCAAGGCTATCCGCGAACTCGCCCCAGATTGCCCTGATGAGGTCATCGAGGTGGTGGAAAAGCTGATGGCCAAGGATCCAAATGAGCGGTTTAGCTCAATGGCAGAAGTGG
>CAYPJB010000450.1:0-3734 GCA_964410845.1 uncultured Bacteroidales bacterium
CAATTACAGTTACTCTTTTCCAAGCCATATGATGCGAACTGGCTGAAGCAGTTTGAACCCACCCGGTAGGGCACGCTGAGCGCCCCCAACTGGGTGAGATTCTGTTGCAACAGTATTAGCGATAAGAGAAAAGCACAAGACACGGGTAGGCACATACAGCGTGCCCATCGTTACGCGGCCTTGCTCAGGCTTTCTTCCACCTTCGCTTCGTGGAAGAGTGGGCCCTGGTAGATGGGCAGATCGAGCGGCCCGAAGTGTTGGCCATTGCCTTCCCAATCGTGGCTGCCGATGTTGGCGATGATGGACTGTGCGACAGAGACTGCAGCCAATCCATCTTCACCGGTGACCTTGGGCTGACGGCCGGTTCTGATGCACTCCACAAAGTCACTCAGTTCGGCCGTCAGTTGATCGAGCTTGGATTCAGGTGTCGTTTTCGTTGGCAGATAATGGCTGAACAGCGTTTCCTTGAAACGTGCCATGCTCTGCGGATCGAGATTGCGAACGTCAGGAATACCATTGCGGAACGAGAGGCTTGGCTGCACCAGGGTACAGTTCTTTTTGCCGAAGTCGATGCCCGCATACCCTTCGGAACCGAAGAGGCTCATGCTGCGCACCGCTGTCGGATGCACCCGGCTGGCAGTGAGCGTAGCAACAACTCCATTGGCAAAGTGGATACGAGCGTTAGCCAGGTCTTCATGGTGTCCCACGATGCTGACACCTACAGCATCGACGGAAACTACAGGCGAACGAACGAGTGACAGCACCAGATCGATATCGTGAATCATCAGGTCGAAGACGACTCCGACATCGAGTGCTCTTCCACTGAATGGCGCCAGACGCTGGGCTTCAATGAACTTGGGACGCAGACAACTCTCTTCCACGGCAGTAAAGCCAGGGTTAAAGCGTTCAATGTGACCAACCTGCAGCAGCGTTCCAGCACGCTTGGCCGCGTTGACAATGAGCTTGGCTTCCGGCACCGTTCCCGCCAGGGGCTTCTCCACCATGCAGGGAATGCCTTGAGCGAGGAATTCGATAGCGGTGGTACAGTGAAACTTGGTCGGAGTAACAATGCTGACCGCATCGACTTCGCCCTTCAATGCATTGGTCGCTGTCAACGCTTTACATTGATGTTTGGCGGCAATCGTCTCAGCTTGCTTCTGGTTAGGGTCAACCACTGCCACCAGACTCACGCCTGGCATCCCTGCCAGGATGCGAGCATGATGCTGGCCGAGGCTTCCCACGCCAATCACTGCCATCCGTAACGTCTTCATGATGTCACTCCAATGTCAACGCTTCCATGGTTGACTGCTGGGACGGACGCGATCTCTTCACGCCACGCGGAGCAGTGGTCGCATCGAAACGCCTTGCTTCTCAGCCTGAGGCATCGCCAGTTCTTCCGTGAGACGACGCACCAGCACTGCATTCAGAGCATGACCTGACTTGTAACCGACGATATGGCCTTGCAGATCACCTGCGAAGAGAGCCATGTCACCGACAATATCCAGAGCCTTGTGTCGTGCTGGTTCATTGGCATAGCGAATGGTATTGCCACCGATGGGGCCGTGTTCGCCATAGACAAGCAGATCAGCAGCGGTAGTGTTCGCACCAATGCCGAGTTGTTGCATCGTCGATGCTTCTGCTGCAGTCAGGAACGTGCGGCACATCGCCAGTTCATTGAGAAATCGATCAGCAATAATCCGCTGGGTATGGCGATGACAGCCAATGGGGCTGTGGTAGCCATAATCGAGAATGTAGCTGACGGTCAGCCCCTGCTCTTCGCTGGGATGAATGGTGAGCGTAGCACGTCCATCGGTCACCGTGATCGGTTCATCCACGCCGTAGATCGGGCGTTTCTCCCGCTGCAGCAGAATCCCACCTTCTTCGGTGAGTGCTTCCACAAAACAGAGGGCAGAGCCATCCAGTCCGGGAGGCTCAGCGGCATCGAGCTCGACGATGCAGTTATCAATTTTGAGGCCAGCAAGTGCTGCCATCACATGTTCGATGAGTTCGACTTGTGCAGGAGCATGGCCGATTATGGTACGGCGATTTGCTCCGGTCACATGTTCAATTTTCGCAGGAATGATCGGAGCATTACGAAGATCGATACGCTGAAACAGGACGCCAGAACCAGGCCGGGCCGGGCGAAATCGAACCCGAGACCAGTTCCCGGTGATGTATCCAAATCCTTCCACAACGACTGGCTGCTCAATAGTGCGCTGCCAGCGCCAACCCACCTGATGCATCATTGCTGCACTCCCCCCAGAGGCAAACACCCGTCCAGCATCACGGCCAGACGGGTGCTTATTCGGCAGAGATCGGCCAAAACACCCCAGGAACTTTATCGATTGCCTGGAGGTGTCGTGGTGTTGCCTGCTGGGACGACGCCACCCGTATTACCTGTAGCGCCAGCATTGGTGACAGGAGCAGCGGGGTAGGCCTTGGAGAGATAGCTCACTACGCGGTAGGTGATGTCGTAGCGTTCGCGATCATAGAACATCGGGAAGATGGGATTGGCAGCCATACGACGTACGATGAATTCGGGCTTGTTGTAGGTGTCCTTGTTCCAATCTTCGGTGTATCGCCAGACGATGTCAAAACCATTGGTCTTGGCCACTTCGGCAACAGCACCGTAGAACTCGACATAAATCTTGGCTACTTCTTCATCGAAGTACTTGCCCAGAGTCTTCTTGGCGTCAGCAGCGATGGTGTCAATTTCCATCTTGATGCCACGCACTTCAGCTTCGATAGCGTCCTTGCGTTTCTGATCAGTAGTCGTGGCGTACTCTTTCTGGAGCTCGCCCATGCGTTCCTGCTTCTTCTTGACGATGCCCATGAACTCTTCGTCTTTTTTCTTCAGTTCATCCTGAAGACCTTTGTAGCGAGGATAGAGCTTGAGCACTTCCTGCATGTTAACAAACCCCACGCGAACGGGGGTAACCGGAGCAGGCGCTGCTGTTCCTTGTGCCAGCGAGATAGATGGAACAAATCCCACGAGGCTGGCTGCGAGACCACAGGCGATGGCAAACTTACGGATCACGTGCATTCCTCCCTGAATCCACGGGCCTTGGCGCATCAGAGATGCTGATGGCTGAGAAGAGAACCAACCTCCTTGATTGTTCTCTTCCACGCCCCGACCTGCGGCGCGAAATTCAGAATCAGGCTATAGCCGAGATGGAAGATAGCGTCAAGCGGAGTCCAACAGTTTGAGGAACCAACGATTCGAAGATGTGCATCAATTTGTTGTCGAAAATGCATTACGAGAGAGCAACTAGAGGTGCCACCTGGCACGAAATCAGGATTCCGCTCATCTTGACCAAGTTCGCCAGTCGATGCCGAATCGTGTTAAAACAAGCATTCTGCCCCCTGTTATGTCTTAATTAGCCACACCAACTGCTACGCCGAGGGCTGAAAATATCGCCCCCGCGATTTGTCTTATCCCCTTTTTCGAATTATCTTTATGAAGACTGTCCTCCCCAGCTTCACTGTGCAGCACTATGCCTATTCGCATTCAAAGCGAAGAAGAACCTATACCAGGCTATAAGCTCATCAGCCGATTGGGTGGTGGTGGTTATGGGGATGTCTGGAAGTGCGAAGCACCTGGTGGCCTGCATAAAGCGATCAAATTTGTCTTCGGCAGCCTGGAGCCATCTGACAATATCCTGGGTGATGACGATGACAGTGGACGAGCAGAGCAGGAACTGAAGTCCCTCGAACGCATCAAGCGCATTCGCCAT
>CAYPJB010000451.1:0-3717 GCA_964410845.1 uncultured Bacteroidales bacterium
CTGCAACGATGGCGGGATTCTCAGCATTGTGTGTCGAGTGTGATCAAACCCGCATCGACTTCCGGCTCCGGACTCGCTACCTGGATGAACAAGCAAATACGCTGGATGATGCACTGCAACGAATCACCGCTGCAACGAGTGAAGGCAAGGCCATCTCCATCGGGCTGCTTGGCAATGCTGCGGATGTCTTTACGGAACTGGTGAATCGCTATGTGACTCCCGATGTGGTGACTGACCAGACCAGTGCCCATGATCCACTCCATGGCTACTTGCCCCAGGGCTGGACTTTGGAGCAGTGGCGAAGCGAGCAGAAGACGCATCCTGACAAGGTGATTGCCTCTGCCAAGGCTTCGATGGCTGTACAAGTACAAGCGATGCTCACTTTGCAACAGCGTGGAGCAGCAACGCTTGACTATGGCAACAACATTCGTCAGATGGCATTTGAAGCAGGTGTCAAGAATGCCTTCGACTTTCCAGGGTTTGTGCCTGCTTACATTCGCGATTTGTTTTGTGAAGGCATTGGGCCGTTCCGTTGGGTCGCTCTATCAGGCAACCCCGAAGACATCTATCGTACCGATGCCAAGGTGAAGGAACTGCTTCCTCATCAGACTGCACTGCATCACTGGCTGGATATGGCCAGGGAACGCATCAAGTTTCAGGGACTGCCTGCCCGGATCTGTTGGGTCGGCCTGAAGGATCGTGCTCGCTTGGGGCTCGCATTTAACGAGATGGTAGCTCGAGGTGAAGTCGAGGCACCCATTGTGATCGGTAGAGATCATCTCGATTCAGGTTCGGTGGCCAGCCCGAACCGCGAGACCGAGAGTATGCTCGACGGCTCTGATGCAGTCTCCGATTGGCCACTACTCAATGCCTTACTAAACACCGCATCAGGTGCCACCTGGGTTTCACTGCATCATGGAGGCGGTGTTGGTATGGGCTTCAGCCAGCATGCTGGTGTCGTTATCGTTTGTGATGGTACACCTGCAGCTGCGGAACGGATCAAACGGGTACTCTGGAACGACCCAGCCACCGGTGTAATGCGGCATGCCGATGCGGGATATGTGATTGCCAAGCAGGCAGCGGCTGTCAATGGGCTTGATCTGCCGATGGTCCGAGGTGAAAGATGAGTAACATGGAACTGAAGCCAGGACTGCTGACACTGAACAATTGGCGACGGATTGCCCGTGAACCTGGATTGACTCTCACACTCGATGCCAATTGTTATGATGCAATCGATGCAGCGCAACAGTGTGTGAATCGTGTCATCTCCGAAGGTCGTGTGGTGTATGGGGTGAACACGGGCTTCGGTCTGCTTGCCAACACGCGCATTCAGCCCAACGAGTTGGAACTGCTCCAACGAAGCATTGTCCTCTCGCATGCAGCAGGTGTCGGGCCGGCGATTGATGATTTCACGGTCAGGCTGATCCTGGCACTGAAGATCAATAGCCTTGCACAAGGGTATTCGGGTGTTCGTCGTGAAGTTGTTGATGCACTGGTATCTCTCTTCAACCATGGCATCTACCCCGTCATTCCAGCAAAGGGTTCCGTCGGAGCATCGGGCGATCTGGCCCCGCTGGCACATCTTGCCACGGTGCTGATCGGCGAAGGTGAAGCTCGTTACAAGGGTAAGATCATCAACGGCCAAGCTGCGATGGAAGTGGCTGGGCTGAAGCCATTTGTGCTTGCTCCCAAGGAAGGCCTCGCGCTGCTGAATGGTACCCAGGTATCGACTGCATTTGCGATCCAGGGATTGCTTGCAACTGATGATATCTTCCAGGCAGCACTGGTTGCAGGGGCGATGTCAGTCGAGGCAGCCCAGGGTAGCCGTAAGCCATTCGATCCACGCATTCAACAGGTGCGCCGGCAACCGGCTCAAATGGAAGTGGCAGCTACACTATCTGCACTTTTGGCTCATAGCGAGATCGAAGCTTCCCATGCCGACTGCGACAAAGTGCAGGATCCCTACTCGCTTCGCTGTCAGCCACAGGTGATGGGTGCTTGCCTGGCCCAGTGGTTGCATGCCCAGAGCATTCTCCTTGCCGAAGCCAACGGCGTTTCCGACAATCCGATTATTTTTGCAGAGACCGATGAGATCATCTCCGGGGGCAACTTTCATGCGGAACCGGTGGCTTTCGCTGCAGATGGATTGGCACTGGCACTGGCGGAGATTGGATCACTCTCTGAACGTCGTACCGCACTCTTGATCGATAAGAACCTGTCGGGGTTGCCGCCCTTCCTGGTGGAAAATGGTGGAGTCAATTCAGGGTTCATGATAGCCCAGGTGACGGCTGCCGCACTCGTCAGTGAGAACAAGTCGCTCGCCTACCCCACCAGTGTGGACAGTATTCCCACCTCTGCTAATCAGGAAGATCACGTCTCGATGGCTACTTATGGCGCCAGGCGACTGCTTGATATGGCTCAGAACACTGCCAGCATCGTGGCCATCGAACTGCTGGCCGCGGCCCAGGGGCTCGACTTCCGCCGCCCGCTCAAGTCTTCTCCGGTCCTGGAAGAAGCACGTGCACTAATTCGTCAACAGGTGCCGTTTTACGATCACGATCGATACTTCGCTCCCGATATTAAAAAGGTATCGGACATGATTGAACGCGGGGCATTTCAGGATATCACCAGGCAGAAGCACTGAAGAGTGGCAGGGATACTCACTTCTACCAGTTGGCTATGATTGCATCCATGGTTGCGAACGATAGCGGTCCCATGAATCGGAAAGGATCGTGACCACGGGCCCATCAAGTTTCAGTGTTTTCGCTATTTGCAGTGCTGCAACAACATTGGTTCCTGTGGAGCCGCCGACGAAGTGGCCTTCTTCACGAATCAGGCGATGGGTCATGGCGAACGAGTCAGCATCGCTGACTTGCACCACATCATCAATCAACGAGAGATCAAGGTTCACTGGTGCTTCGCTGCCACCGATGCCTTCGACGGCGTAGGCTGCATCGAGATCGGGAAAGTTACGATTCACCAGATGTGCCAGTCGGGAACCGATGGGATCAGCAAGGATGATCTTCACGTTCGGCAGCTTCGATTTCAGATAACGGCCTATGCCGGTGATGGTGCCACCGGTGCCGACTCCACAAACGAAGGCCCCTACTCTGCCGTTGCATTGTTCCAATAATTCGGGGCCTGTGGTGGTTTCGTGAATGGCTGGGTTGGCCGGGTTGGAGAATTGTTTCACCAGGTACCAGCCTCGTTCTCGAGCCAGTCGTTCTGCAGTACGGCGGAAGTTGCAATCATCATGCAGTGGTGCATTGGGGGTGATGATCACCTCCGCCCCTACGGCTTGCAGGGTACGTTGCTTATCCACTGACATCTTGGCAGGCATCACGCAAACCAGTTTATAGCCACGTACTGCAGCCATGAGGGCCAGACCCAAACCGGTGTTGCCTGCGGTGGCTTCAATGAGGGTGTCGCCTGGTTTCAGATCGCCCCGCTGTTCTGCATCCAGCACGATGGCCTGGGCAATGCGATCCTTGATGCTACCACCCGGATTCAAATGTTCGCACTTGGCGTATATAGGAATTGGGCAGTCTGCTCCGATCCGCTGCAAGTGAACCAGTGGTGTCTTGCCAATAAGCGATAGAACGTTGGGGTGAATCATGCTAAGATGCTCTTCGTGATAGCAGCCTCATGTTGGCTCTTGTGGAGAACGGTTCGATGGTTCGCTTGCTCATCGCTCTTGCAATTACTGTATGGATGGCA